>QHZK01000031.1 GCA_003224635.1 Acidobacteriota bacterium
CACACCGATTTTTGCAAACAGCTATTGTGTGGTTGGCGTGACCTTCAAGCCTACGGCCGCGGGCCCCCAAACGGGTGTGTTGAGTTTAACTGACAGCACTGACTCCGGCCCGCGCACCCTTCCGTTGTCCGGAACAGGCCAGGACTTTTCGATCAGCGCCGCATCGGGCGGCTCGACGTCTGCGACAATCAGTCCCGGACAGTCGGCAACTTATTCGCTCGGTGTATTCCCGGCCGGTGGGTTCAACCAGAGCGTCACGCTAACCTGCACCGGCGCTCCTTCAGAGTCTACCTGCTCGGTCTCGCCCCAGTCCGTGACCCTTGACGGGACGAACGCCGGGACGGTTACGGTCGGTGTGACGACCACAGCCGCTTCGCTCTCGGTTCAGCCCGCGCTCCCACGCGGCTCGCGTCTGCGTTTACCGGTGTGGTTCACAGCACTAGTGTTGCTCCTGGGATTCGCGGCGATGCTTATGAGCCGCAGGAGAGTGCAGGTTGTGCTTGCGGCAATTCTCGTGGTCGCCGTTCTTTGGGGTAGTTGCGGAGGGGGCGGCAGTGCAGGTGGCGGCGGAGGCGGCAACCCAGGCACGCCCGCTGGCAACTACAACCTAATTGTTACCGGGAAATCCCAAACCTTATCGCGCACACTCACGCTTACCCTGAAGGTAACCTGAACGCGGAGTGTAATACGAAAGACGGGTTTGCCAAGTCGGGCTTTCTCTCCACCCGTGACTGCCGTGAACAGCCTCTCTGCCACTTAGGTCCATATATCCTTCAGAAATGAGCTACCCCGAAAGTGGGACGACTGCGCTTCGAAAGCGGGCCACACCCCTATCTGCCTAGCATCAGTAACGAGTAGTCGCCATGTGGCGACTGATCGCGGACAGCAAGGCGGTCACGCGGCACGCGGAGGATCGATCACCCCTTCGCCGTCACAGGGGATTGATCCGCCGCGTAGGGACGCACGGTGGCATTGCGAAATCGTTTCGCATCTCAGGGCAGCTTCAAAGCGAGCGCGTAGATATCCTCGGCACCGGCGTCTTCAACCAGCATAGGAGAATTATCCGGCGCGAGCCCTATCCAAGGACCCAGCAGGTCCCACGCCTGGCGCACGTGTGCCAGGCCTGTGACCTGTTCCATCTGGTGGTCGCTCAGCCGCACCTTGAAGATGGCCGCGGCCCGTCCCTTCGGGTAACCTTCGAAGTAAATCGCCTTCCCGTCCCGCGACCATTGTGGAAAAGCGGCAAAAAAGTCTAATCCTAAGTCCGACCATTTGCCGGTGGTCAGGTCGTAGACCATCAGACGCCGGCTGCTGTTGGGCATCGCGGCAACGTAGCGTCCGTCGGGGGACCATCGAGTCGAGAAGAGTCCCTCAGAGGCCGGCAACGTCGTCACCTTCCGGGTACCCATGTCCAAAATATGAATCGCATTGACGTTCGATTTGAGCGTAAAGAACGTCGGGGCGCCCGAGAACACCAACGAGTTGCCATCCGGAGACCAGTCAGGGTCAGTCTCCCCCGCTTCGCTAGGCACGCCGGGTATCAATTGCGGAGTCCCTGTTCCATCGGCGGCAACAAGGTAGTTGTGCCGTCCCTGGTCCGTAATGCCTATAAAAACGATCTGTTTGCGGTCAGGCGACCAGCGTGGCAAAAAGGTTTTCATCGGCGCAAATGTCAGTTGCAGCCGGTCGCTTCCATTGATCTTGCTCCGCCACAGCGTTAGGTCCGGATACTGGGCATAGGCTATCCACTGCCCGTCCCTTGAAAAATCCACGCCGATGGCCGAGATGCCATTCAGGTAAGGAACAAATTGACTCGTCCTTGCGTCATAGCGGGCCAGTCGTCCGCGGGCCTGTGAAGTGGTGGCAAACAGCCTTTTCCCGTCGAGGCCTACAAGCGGTGAACGCGTTGCGGTCGGCCCCGTGGTTAGCTGGACGGGCTGATGGTTGACTCGGTAAAGGAGGCTTGGCCCTTCCCGAATAGCCCAGACATTCCTCGTCCCGCCCTTGCCGGACTGAAAGAAGAAGTATTTACCGTCGGGTGTCCACGCGCCACAACATTCATCGGACGGGTTGTTCCATCCGGGGAGCAGCTGGTGAAGTCCTGTCCCATTCGCAGAGATTTCCCAGATTGAGGACCACCCGAGCACTGTTTGGATTGAGAATCGAACCTGCCTTCCGTCCGGGGACCAGCGCGGCCGGAATCCGACGCCCTCAACAACAGCGAGTTTTAGCGAACCCGTGCCGTCAGCGTTTGCCAGGTATAGGCTATTCCCCTGGGCGTAGACTAGTTGCACGCCATCCGGTGACCACGCCGCATCGCCCGCCTCCAAGCTGCCCAGCCGGCGCGGTGAGCTGCCCAGCACCGGCATCGCATACAGAGGAAGGTCTGGCAAAAGAAGGTTAAAGCTCTGGACCAAAAGCTGGGAACGATCGGGTGAAATGTCCAACAGGACGGGAGACTCGACCGGCGTGACGATGGGGGCGACGGGTCCGCCTGCAGTCGAAACCTCGTATACCTTGTTGCGCGCGCCATTGAGAGCGCTGAAGTACAAGCGCGTTCCATCGGTGGCCATGCCGGTTTTGGGTTGCCCGTCATTCGTGATCTGCATCGAACTCAAAATCTGCGGCGGTGGAAGTGTGGGCCGCAAGAGGTAAGCCATCGCGAGCGCGATCACGAGGGCCGCGAGACCGAGTCCGAGGTTGCGCCATCGGCGAGATGACATCGCCACGCCTGGTTCCAGCGATGGTGTCTCCACCGCCAGTCGGCGGTCCCCGGCCTCGCCCGGGTACACTCCGGCCGGCGCTACAGGAGCGGAGCGGCCGGAATCGGTGTCACGCTTCAGGCGCTTCAGGTCAGCGCGCAACTCCGCCGCAGTCTGGCACCGCAGGTCGCGATCCTTCTCCAGCGCCTTATTGACAATGCGTTCGAAATCCGTGGGGAGCTCGGCGTTCAGACTAATGGGCGGGACCGGCGCGTGGCTCAGAATCGCATTGAAGATTACTGCCGAGGTGTTGCCTGTAAACGGCTGGCGCCCCGTGGCCATTTCATAAAGCACAGCCCCGAAGCTGAACAGGTCCGTGCGTGCGTCAAGTTCTTCACCACGCGCCTGCTCCGGCGACATGTAGGCGACTGTGCCCATTGTCGCTCCGGGGCTGGTGAGATGCTGTTCGTCGAGGGTCGCCGTGGCCATGTCCTGTAGGGCCGACCCTTAGGTCGGCCTTGTTGCCTGACCGGTCAAGCCCGGGGCCCCCGCCCTGGACAACGGGCCCGGCCCTGCTAATTTCGCCAACCCGAAGTCGAGAATCTTGGCGTGCCCGCGTTTGATGATAAAGATATTTGCAGGCTTAATGTCGCGGTGGACGATACCTGCGCTGTGGGCGGCATCGAGAGCGTCGCCACCGAGTTTCTCAAGGATTCGGTAATGCGATATGGTCTGGCCGGTCACTGTGAGGGAAGCACTCCTTTGACGGGCAACTGAGGCTGAGCGGTGAAAGAAGTCAACGAACGATCAGCCTTCATATAAAACAACAATAGAATTGTACCTTTTATTCTGCCTGTCGTCTGGGATGTTGTCTTTCGGCTTCACCGAGTCGTTTTTGGCGTCACATGGTTGTGCGGTGGGACACCGTGAAAAGACGTTCGAACTCGCCGAACCAACGTACAAGAAAATAGCTGCTGTCGCCCATGGTATACCGATCTGCGCGCTCTGCACGGATGACGGGAATTAACCGGCCAATCCTTTGAATCACACCTCTAAGGGCCGAAGCTGAGAAGCGTTATTCTTCTCCAGTTGGGATTTTTCTCTTCAGGAGGAGGGGCTCCGCTTCCGGCTCTTGGCGGATCAACGCCAGGGTAGAGCCCCCATGAACCACGATTCTTTTTATCCCACTTTCCGCCGCGCCGCACAAGCTGGAAACTGACTGGGCCGGGGACTGCGACAAGGTCATCCTGCGGCGGCGATGCCCTGTTTGTGAACGCGATTCGATCATCGGCCACGGACGCCGCCGCAAGCAGGCCCACGATGAGTATCACGACTGGATTGGGATCCGGCGCGGTCGCTGCCCCGATTGCGGGAAGACCTTCACCTTCCTCCCGATGCTTTCTCTCCCTTACACGCACTACAGCTTGCTGGCTTGCTGTCAGGCCTTGCGACAGCGCTTGGTCGAGCACCGATCCTGGGAAGAGGCGATGCCCACGCTCAAAGACCCCAATCGTGTGCCCGATCCCTCCACCCTCCGCCGCTGGGCCCGCGGCCTAGATTCCTCCGAACCTGCTCGTTCTTTTCTGCGCCAAACGCTCGCCCGCGTCGCTCATTGGCTGGTACCCGAGGGTCAGGCTGATCACAAAGCTGTCCCTTTGTCTGAGGTGACTCGGATTCTGCAAGTCCTCTGGCCCCTGCGCCTCTGAGAAATTTTCCTTGCGCCCACCATCCTTGCCTGGGAACGCTGGCCGCCTTCTCCTAGGCTCATCTCCGGGCAGAAACAGCGCCATGGGCGAGGATCTCGAACAACTCAAACAGAGACTTCCGCTGCTCGATTACTTGCGGCTGCAGAATTGGACCGCCCGGCCGGCGGGTCACGGCCCTGAGTTCGTTGGACTTTGTCCGTTGCACCCGGAGACCCGGCCTTCGTTCTATGTCAACGCCCGCAAAAATCTCTTCTACTGCCACGGCTGCGGCCAGGGCGGCGATCTGATTCGCTTTGTCGAGTTGTCGCAGCACCTGTCCTTTCGCAAAAGCCTTGCCTATCTCGAGCAGCAAAGCCCTCCTCCTGCCGACCCTGCCGCCGTGCTCGAGCGGGCTGCCGTTTTCTACCAACAGCAACTCGATCGCTACCCGGAGGCACGGTGGTATCTGGAACAACGCGGACTGCGCGACCCCGCCCTGATCCGAGAGCTGCAGATCGGTTATGCCCCCGGCGGCAGCTTGCGGCGTCATCTGGTAGCCCAAGGCTATTCTCTCGATCTGCTGCGGCGCACCGGCCTCGTCAACTCCCAGGGCCATGACGCCCTCTACCAGCGCGTCGTCTTCCCCTGCTGCCAGGACGGACGCATCGTCAACTTATACGGCCGCAGTACCGGCGTCGCCTTCGCCCATCGATTGCTCCCCGGCTCCAAGGGCGACTTGTTTGCCTGGGAATCGGTTCGCCAGTTTCCCACGGTGATCCTGGTCGAAGGTCTGTTCGATCTTGCGGTGTTGTGGCAGGCGAGTTTTCGTCACGTCACCTGTTCGTTAGGTACCCATCTCAATCCCGGCCAGTTTCGCCAACTGTGCGACCGCCCGCGCACCGTTTATCTCACCTTCGATGTCGATGCCAACGGCAGCGGCCAACAGGCCGCGCAGGGGTTAGCCCATCGTCTCCGGTCGCAAGGCATCACCACTCGCCGCGTCCTCCTGCCCTCTGGCCACGATCCAAACTCGTTCTTCGTCCAGGGCGGTGACGCGCGACAGTTCCACTCTCTCCTGGAGGCCGCTCCATGATCAAGTTCCACGTCATCCGCCCGCAGACTCCCAACCCACCACAAAGTCCGATTCGTGTCGTCGAGCAGGTCACCGGTCGCGAAGTCGGCTGGGTCAATCGTTACCTGGACCGCGAGTACGTCCGCCGCCTGGCGAACACCACCCTGCGCATCTACGCTCACAACCTGCTGCACTTTGTTCGCTGGTGGGAGAGCCTTCATCACACCGGTGACGTGGTCGAAGGTGACCTGACCGAGTCGACGCTCCTGGATTATGTGAAATTCCAGTCCGGCCAGCAATCTCCGCCTTCCGGTTCCACCATCAATGACCGCGTCGCCGTCGCCGATCGCGCCCTTCGCAACGAGTTCCCCCACGCCCCCCCCCTGCCAGGTGGCTCGCGGCTTTCATCAAGCTTTTTTGCGTCGCAAGCCGCTGGGCCTGGGCCGGCCGCGGGTAGCGATGAGCCGGCTGCGAGTGAAGGCGCCCAAACGCAACATCGTGCCGCTGTCGGTGGAGGAGGTGGCGCGTTTTTGGTCCAGTTTCCGCACGGCGCGGGACTTGGCGATCGTGGGCTTGATGCTCCTGCAAGGGCTGCGGTCCGCCGAAGTGTTGAGTTTGAATGAGGACGACGTGTTGCTGTCCGAAGCTCAGCTGCGCGTGCGTGGCAAAGGCAACAAACTTCGCTTCCTGCCGCTGGCGCCGGAAACTGTGCAACTGCTCGATCACTATCGGCGGCTGGAACGGCCCCATCCCGGCACCGCCGCGCTCTTCGTCTCGCTCAAAGGACCCGCGCGCGGAGCCCGCATGACTCTGGCAGGATTACGTTCCTTGTTCCGCTACCATCGCCAGCGCACTGGCATCCAGCTCGCCAACCCGCATCGGTTCCGACACACCTTTGCCTCGGACATGGTACGCGGCGGGATCAGCCTGCCCGCGCTCATGCAGTTGATGGGTCACGCCGACATCCAGACCACCCTGCGCTATGTGCAGATCGCTCCGCAAGACGTCTACCTGCAGTATGCGCGCGCGGTGGCGCAGCACCTTCGTCCCGTTCCGAGGATCTCCTCATGAACCGCCCGAGCCGCCTTCCGCTCCAACATCCGCTGGCTCCGGCCTTCGACCGCTCGGTCGATTCCCTCGGCGCGGCGCTCAGCCCCGACACCACTCGTCACTACCGCGGGACCGTCCGCAACTTCCTGAGCTATCTTGGCGCCGCTCACCCCGAGGTGAACTCCCTGGACCAACTGCGCCGTGAGCCCCACCTCCTCGGCTGGATGTTCCGCCTGCGCTCCCAGTCGCCGCCGCTCGTGACCGCCTCCTATATCAACCGGCTCATCGCCCTGCGCGCCGTCTTCACCGAACTGGCTTGGACCCAACAGCTTCCTCAACTCGCGCACCTGATCCGTCGTGAGGACATCCCGCACCACCCGCAAAGACTCCCACGCCCGCTCACCGCCGAGCAGGATCAGCTCCTGCAGCAGGAGTTCGTCGACCGCAACGATCTGGGGGGTAATATCTTTCTCCTGATCCGCTACACCGGCATGCGCATCGGGGAGTGTGCCGACCTGCCCTTCGCTTGCCTCCGCTCGACCGGTCCCGATCAATGGGCGATTCACGTGCCGCTCGGCAAACTCAAGACGGAACGGATGGTGCCGGTGGATTCGTTTGTAGTTGCGGTCATCCGACGCTTACGATTCTTTCGCTCCCTCGATCCGCTGCCTCCGGATGGCCGGCTCCTGGCCCGTCCGAGCTCCAAGGAAGCCCTCGTTCGTCAAGTCCGCGATTACCTGCACCAAGTCTGTCATTTCTTGGGCCTCTCCACACGCATCGTCCCGCACCAGTTTCGCCACACCTACGCGACGGAGATGCTTCGCGCTGGCGTCAGCTTTCCCGCTCTGATGAAATTACTCGGCCACACTTCTCCCGAGATGACCATGCTCTATGTCGAGGTGGCGTTGGTTGATCTGCAGCGGGAATTCCAACTGGCGCGTTCCAAACCTCGCCATCTCGCTCCACAACCGACAACGTCACTTACCATCCTTCGCACCGGCCTCGACGGGGTCATCGATTCTTTGCGCGCCGCTCAACATGCGCTGGAGATGTTCCGACGGGCGCTGCCGATGGGTGCTGCCCGCAGTTGTCTCGACCGGCTGTCTAACCGGCTCACCAAGATCACCACCGAAGCGCGCAAACTCGTCACGCCCTGAGAATGGGCAGAGATTGGCCGGTTGCTCGTCGGCCGACTCCAGGTCATAAGGACAGTTTGCCGACTACACAGCCCAGTGCCAGTTGGTAGGTCAAACGTCAAACTGAGTTCGTTAAAATGCCAGGATTGCTTGCGTGAAGGGTATTTCTCAACGCCTATAGTGCTTCAAGGGTGGCAGCCTTCGAGATGCCGACGACGCGTCCAGGTCCCGCTCTACTTGGGTGTGGATGAAAAGTCGTTTGCCAAACGGCATCGCTACGAAACGGTGATCTGCGACGCGGAGCGCGGCACGGTGGAATACGTGGTCGAGGATCGCAGCCAGGAGAGCGTGGAGGCGTACTACCGCCAATTCACTCCTCAGGAGTTGGCGCACGTGCGAGCCGTGGGCCATGGACAGGTGGAACCCCTGCGTTGCCACCACTCAGGCGTGGGTGCCGGTAGCCGACGCCAAGATCGTCTTCGACAAATTTCACGTCCTGCGTATCGTCAACGAGGCGGTGGACAAAGTGCGGCGGCAGGAGCACAAAGTGCTGAAGGCCGGAGGCGACGAACGGCTGAAGGGCACCAAGCACCTCTGGTTGGCGAATGAAGAGAATGTACCGGAGTGGCGTCGGGCGGAGTTTGAGGCGGTCAAAGGCGAGAACCTGAAAACCGGACGCGCCTGGGCGATCAAGGAAGCGCTACGCCCGTTCTGGACTTATCGCTATGCGCAGCGGGCGGCGGACTACTTTCGCCGTTGGTATTTCTGGGCCACGCACTCCCGCCTGACTCCAGTGGTGAGCGCGTCCAAGACCCTGCAGGCTCACTTGCGAAACATCCTGACCTATTTTCGACATCGTGTCATCAACGCCACCGCCGAAGGACTGAACCGCAAGATTCGGATGGTGAAAGAAATGGCTTGTGGCTTCCGCAATCGCGAACACTACAAGACGGCGATCTACTTTCACTGCGGCGGACTCGATCTCTATCCAGACTGGAAGCATCAGCATGAGCGCGAGACCGACCACAGCATATGGTGGTCACCCACTCAAAACCCGGAAGCGCGATAAATATATTATGAGTTGATCTAAAACGCTTATTAATAATATCGCGCGCCTTGTATGGGATACCCAATGGTAGCTCCAGAATTTGTCCGGTGCCGTCGCGAGGCACTCTTGGAACGTTCCAGAACGCCGCTCACCCTTCGGTCGGCGCCCAAAGGGTCCCCAAAAGGGGACTCGTCGGGCACAAGCACCAAATCAGCAGAAATAAAGGAGTTGGCTCCTCGGGCAGGACTCGAACCTGCAGCCCTTCGGTTAACAGTCTGGATGAGTAAGTGTATCTCGTTGATGTTGCGGCACGGTTGGCGACCCGAAAGCACGCAAAAGCACGCTCGGAACGCTCAAGTTGTACCGATCTTGTACTCGAGAAATTGTACCTTCTCGTACAGGCGTGCCCATTCTGACTTCTCCGGGCATTGGTCCTGACAACCTAGCTCGCCAGCGAAAGATCCTCAGTAGTTCCGATTGTGACGAAGTGCAAGATCTTCCTTTCCACGAAAACGACGCGCAACGAAGATCGACCACGAGAGTCGGACAGTCTATCACCCGTCAGCAGGATGAGGCGTGCGCGCAGGGCAATCTTCTGCGGCCTCTTGCCGAATTTGGACAGCCAAGCAGTCTGTGGGGTCTATAGGGGCGGCAACTCGTTTTTTTGCATTACACTTGTTCGGGAACGACCCAGGGCTTTCGATAGGTTCGTTTCAGGTACCGGTCTGCCTCGCGGTCGTTAACAAAGGTCCCTGTGCCCGGATCAAACTCCAATTTTCGGTTTCCCAGCCGATACGAAATGTTTGCCAAATGACATATAGCCGATGAAATGTAGCCTTCCTCGATGTCAGCATTGGGCCGTTTCCGACTGCGGACGCACTCTACGAAATTCCCTACATGCGCCTCTTGCATCGCCTGGTGTGTCTGTTTATCCCGCGCGATTTCTCTGCCGTCGCGGTCATAGAGTTGCCAACCTCCCCCATGCCGGCCGAGGAGCATCAATCCGTTGGTTCCGTAGATTTGTAGCACGGAGTCATTAAACGGAAACCATTCGGGGAACAAAACCTCGCTCTGTCTAATGGACTCGGGTGTCTTCTTCATGTAAGGGGCCCACCAGGTCTGTTCAAGAACAAACGTCAGACCGTCGTATTCGTAGATCACCAGCGATGTGTCCGGAACCTCTACACCATCATGAAAGGCGAGGTTCCCGCCGCTATGGTAAACCGACTTTGGAAATCCCCTGCCGATGACCATGCGAGCTAGATCCAACTGGTGTATAGCGTCATCCTCGATGAGCCCCCCGCCGAAATCCCAAAAATAAAGCCAATCCTTAAACCATGTCTCGCTATAGGCACGTTCTGGCGCGGGACCCAACCAAGTATCCCAATTCATACCGTCAGGAACTCGAGTATCCGGGGTTCTCTCAAGGGGCTTCCGGCAGAACATATTGAAGACTCGAACAAGATGAATATCACCCAGCTTGCCCGATCGGATAAGCTCGCGCGCACTTTTCGCGTACGAGCTGCTCCGATTCTGGGTACCGAGTTGCACGACCCGGTTATATTTGCGAGCTGCTTCGACCATCTTCCCACCCTCCCAGATGTTGTGGCAGGTCGGCTTTTCGACGTAGACATCCTTGCCCGCCTGGCAAGCCCAGATCGTAGCTAAGGCATGCCAGTGATGAGGGGTGGCGACGATAACCGCATCGACACGCTTGTCGTCAAGAAGCGTTCGAAAGTCGCTGACAGCCTTCGGCTGCTCACGCGTAATCTCGTACACAACCTTCAGCCCATTTTCACGGCGCTGCGGATGGACATCGCACACATAAGCTATTTCCACGTCCCGTCTTTGGGCAAACAGTTGTGATAAAAAACAGCCCCGGCCTCCCATCCCTATGACTCCGACATTAACTCTATCGTTCGCTCCCGCGGTCCTCTGAGGGAAAGCTGACCGAGCCGCGGCGACGAGAGCTACCCCTCCTTGAACATGCCTCTCCAGAAATTGCCTCCTACTGGTTTTTATGGCCATCGTCTCCTCCTGATGCTGGAGCCGTGGCGAGCGCCGGATTCGGCAAATCCAATCTCACCGCCCCAAGCTGTGATGACGCATGCTGAGTCTCAGATAGGCTTACATATGGAGCGCTCCGATTCCTCGGGGCATCCGATCCCGTAGCACGGGACCGACGCTACGGACGCGCCCGCCCGTCTCGCGATTGTAATGGCACTCAAAATACATAACAATAAATTCGACTCTGTAAATTGCTTGGGCACAAAATCCCGCACAAGTCACGGCGTCGATTCATGTTGACGAGGATTGACGCCCCAGTAAAAGGCACACCAGCAACAGGCCGGTGGGATACATCACTGTGCTCGCCACCCACACAGGGGTGTAGGAAAAGTGCTGCACGACGTACCCCGTTCCAGCCGTAAACAAGATGCCGCCAATCGCTCCCATCAGACCCGTGAAACCCACCGTCTGCGCGGCGTGTTCGGATGGGAAGATGTCGATCGGGAGGGTATCGATGTTCGCTCCCCAGAACTGCATGGCGAAGGCTGCGATGCTCAACGCCGTCAATACGAAAACGAGACGCGATAAATACACGCACAGTACCCCCGAAGATACCAAGATGGAGCTCAGAAACATAACGTACTGTCGTGCCTTAACTGGCTTTACTCCTTGCCGTACCAGCCAGCTCGATGCGATTCCGCCTGTGACGCCACCCACCAAGGATGCGAGGTAAGGAATCCAGGCGAACGCGGCTATGGACCCTAAGCTCAAACCCTGGGAGTCGGACAGATATTTGGGGATCCAGAAAAGGTAAAAGTACCAGACTGGGTCGCTGAAAAATCGCCCAAAGCCGATTCCCCAGACTTGTTTCGAATGGAAGAGCTCAACCCAAGGCATTACTTGCTTTCCTGCGTGGTCGCCCACACCATAGTTCCGTACCGTCATGGCCGGGGCGTGGTAGAACCGAAACCAAGGGATCGCCCAAATCAGGCCCAGAAGGCCCGTCCAGAAAAACGCCGCATGCCAACCTTGCCGGAGCGAAATCCAGCCCACCAATGGAGGCGCGATCAAGGGTCCCAAACTAAACCCCATTTCAAAGGTCCCAATCACAACGCTCCTTTGCTTCGCGTCGAACCACTCCGCTACAGCTTTGACACCTCCCGGCACGATGGCGGCCTCGCCGACCGCCAACAGTGCTCGATAGACGCAGAGCGTCTGGATGCCCGTTACCGTTACATGCAGCATCTCAATCAGCGACCACCAGATCACGGCAAACCCCAAGCCCTTACGCGTTCCCAACCGGTCCACCACTCTACCCATGAGAAGGTACATCAGAGCATAGAGCACCAAGAACGCGTTGACCGCGTATGAGTACTGCAAGCTCGAAATATGGAGTTCTTTTTGGAGCAGTGGCGCGAGGACCGAAAGGGTCTGCCGATCGATATAGTTGATGGTCGTCGCCGTCAGCAAGAGGACGACGACCTGTCGGCCTGTAAACGTTCGCATCAATCACCCGCTCGATTCGCGTGAGGTGATCATCTTGAGGGTCGTCGGGTCGTCATCGCACGGCGGCCATTTGCTGTTCGAGAATTACTCTCGCCTGCCGATAGGACTCATCAATAGTTTCAGTGGGCATCCCGTACAGTTCGACGTCAATAACCCCGCTGAAGGCCATTTCCTCCAAGGCTTTGAGTGTATTCCGCGTAGCCGGATCATCGGTGAGCGGCAGGTGACTAAGGCTCTTGCCATCTGTTCCGCAGATCTGCAGGATGCCAAGACGTGAATCGAGCTTCTTGATGGCTACGGGGGCGTTCTCGCGGTGGTAAGCACAGTGCATCACATCTAATACACAGGAGAAGCGGTCAGACGCCAGCTTGTCCCACATCCGTAAAAAACTATCGGCATTCCACACGAGGCAATTGGCACGAGGCTCCAACCCGAACTGCATGCGGTGCTTGTCGGCAATTTCGAGACACTCGGAGATGGCTGCGACATAACTCGACCAAACTCGATCGTATGCCGTCCTTGAAGGCACATCAAACGCCGCCGCTGGGGCGTGGGCGTAGTCGGTGCTGTAGCTGGAAACCCACTCTGGGGGCCAATCCGAAGCGATGGTCACAAGGGGAATACCCAGGTCTCTGGCGATCTCCACCCCTTCCCTGAATTGTTGAACTCCCAATCGTCTCCGTTCATCCCGGGCGCTCGTCAGATTCGTACAACAATGGTAGGGGATGAAACTCGCGAAAGTTACCCCACTTTGCTTCGACCTGGCCAGCAACTTTTCGATTGCTCCCTTTTGCCTGTACAAGGCCACGTGTTCGGGCTCAAGAATCTCGAGGGAATAGCTCTTGTAACCCAGCTCGCCAAGTCGATCGATACTCCAGAGGAAGCGTTCGAGGCTGGAATCCAAGCTGTAGTAGGCGAAAGTATATCCCGCCGAGGCTCCGATCTGATTGGTATTCATCGTAGAATTTTCTCCTTCGGGAGCATAGGTCGTAAATTAGGCGGGGTCTCCAGCAGTCATCACACGACTATGACCCGTACGCGGTGGTACCAGGTTTGGCCGTAGCCATCCAGCCGTCCGGGGTCGCGCTGGTCGGGCTGGGAGTGGCCCCGCGTATCAGAGGCCCGACAGATCAACTCGACTACGCCCGGCTGGCTCAACTCCACCGAGGCTCGCCACGACGCCCATTCATAACGGCTGCGCAGAGACGACGTGGCTTCGCCCCAGTGTGTTCCCCCATCGGCACTGACCTCTACTTTAGAAATGTCTCCTTCTCCTGACCAAGCCAATCCGCGGACCTGGACCCAGCCGCGGTGCACAACGCTTCGACCGGCGGGAGAGACGATCACCGACTTGACCTGGATTCGCGGAAGGGGCCGCCGATCAACCCCTCTCAACGAAGTGCGCCTCATTTCCACGTATTCATTTTCATTGCCCGCCAGCGCTGTTCTGGAGACGACGATCCGCTCCAGCCACTTTACGGAGTCCATTCCATACCATCCTGGAAAGAAGGCTCGCCATGGCGCGCCGTGGTTGGGCTGTAGGGAGCGTCCATCTAACTCGGTGGCCAGCATGGCGGCAGCGCGCGCGCGGTCGATGGGGACACTCCGCGCGTAACCATCCCGCCCGAACAGGTGAACAAAGCCAGCACCATCGGAGGGCTGAGCCAGCTCCAGCACTTCCCCCAATGACCAGCCTCCCCACCTGCCATTGCTGACGAGGCCCCTTGCGGCTACAGGATTGCCCGCGCACTCCAGCACCGCCCCAAGCTGCCGCTTTCTGAGATGTGTCAATTCCGCCAAACTGAGTCGTTGGGGTTTCGCCACCTCACCTTCCACGACAAGGAAAGGATCTCCCGATATCGATGGAGTTTCATGGTGATTGCGAACGTAAAAATCCTCGACCTCCGTGTAGCGACCTTCTAACGAACTTAAATCGAACACAACCTCGAGGGGATTCACCGAAACCACATGGTGCTCTGCACGCAGCACCCGCGCTGGGAGGAGTAAGGCTCCGCGCCACATCGCTATGAATTCCCGTCTACGCATGGTCGCCTCGTTCAACTATCTCACTGAATTTCTCCAGGCAAACTGCCACGCATGTACCTTTATTCCTCACGTCCGCCTAACAGTGGACGATTAAGAGGGCTCCATCTCAGAAGCGAAGCGGTCAAGCCAATTGCAAATGGACGACTTCGGCGATGTGGACCGCGGGGAGAGTCAGCACCGCATAGTTGGCGTCCATGGTAAATGAGGCACTCTGACCTTTGCGCACCAACTCGACCGATTTCGCCTGCCTACCTTGCGGTACGTGGATCCCCACTTCCACATTCGCCACCGGCACAAATTCCTGTCGCATGCGATCGACAGAAGCATCCTTAAACCCCACATTAGCCAGCACCCAAAGAATTAGGTCTCCATTCTGGGCCTGGCGGAGAATGCCATATACCCCCTTGGGTGCAGAGAGGCGAAACGGCAGGGGAACCCCTCCGGCCAAGTAACGCACCACGGACCCAGGAGGCGTTGCAAGGAAAGCCCGCGGCTGGAGGCGTAGTTAATTTCCAGACTTCCCGCCACGTAGAGCGTTCGCCCCTTCCCCGTAATTGTGGGTGACAATCGCGTGCGTCACCCATCACCACCGCCCCTTCGCCGTAGGGTGCCAGCGCGGGATGAGCGGTCTTGATGCGATAATAAACGTCCACCTGTCCTTCCAGCGGCTCTCCCTTCATCTCCACGCCCAGCACTTCCTTCAGTGCCCCGCCGTCGCGCCGCACTTCGCCCTGAGCATCGTATAAACCCGAGTCGTAGGTGGCCAGCAAAGCGCCGCCCTTCCCCGCCCAACTCGCCAGCCGCGTG
>QHZK01000032.1 GCA_003224635.1 Acidobacteriota bacterium
CTTTCACCTGTGATCTTGAGTCGCACCGCCGCGGGCTCGCCTGACGCGACCTTGCGCGCCCCTTCCTCGCGCGGGCGCGTGCGGCACCGTCCCGAGTACTTGGGCTGCAACCCCGCCTTGAGGGCCGCCTGCCGCTCCGCCTCGAGTTGCTCGGGCGAGCAGAAGCAGAAGTAAGCCTGGCCCTGATCGATCAGTTGCGTCGAGTGTTTGGCGTAGAAGTCCGTGCGCTCGGACTGTCGGTAGGGGCCGAACGGACCGCCCTTATCCGGGCCCTCATCCCAGTCCAGTTCAAGCCACTTGAGATCGTCAAGCAACTGTTGCTCATAACGCTCTTCGGAGCGCTCGACGTCCGTATCCTCGATGCGCAGGACGCAGGCGCCGCCGTGGCGCCGCGCAAACAGCCAGTTAAACAGCGCCGTGCGCGCGTTCCCCACGTGGACGTAGCCGGTAGGGCTGGGGGCGAACCGGACTCGGACTTTCGGCATACGAAGGAGGGCCTCTCCCCAGCCCTAAGATAGCACACGAACGGAACGATCCCGGTGGCAGGGTGGCGCCGCGTTAGGCCCACAGAAATCACCTCCCGCAGTCCCTGGGGTTCCATCTGCTCACCGGTCCACCGACGCGCCGCGCGCGCGCCCTCCGGACAAGCCCGATTGCGAGCCACAGGTAAACCGGTACGTATTCGAGGGCCAATATGAACGGCGAATCTCGATAGGGCTGGCCCGCTGCGTAGGCGACGACCGGAGAATATCCCAGCACCGCGGCGACGCTCATGAGCAGCCACGGGGCGCAGGGATAGACGCAGAGAAACGGGACCGACCAGGTGAAATACCAGGGGAAGGCGGTTGGCGATAGCATCACCACACCCGCAGTGACGAGGAGGCTCGCGCCCAGCGGCTCGATTCGCTTCTTCAGTGCGTAGGCCACCAAGGCCAGCGCCATCACGCCGACCACCAGCTCGGCTTGCGCCTTGGAATTCCCCGCGCGCAGGACCAGGCGGAAGAAGCTGTCGTTGGCTTCCCAGCCCGCGGCGTAGCTCGGGAGCCCGCCGAAAAGTTTGCGCCCCGCGCCGAAATACGGCAGATAACCCAGAAGCGCTACCGCCGCAAAGACTCCCGCGCCCAGCCAGGCGGAGCTCGCCGCGCGGACAGGGTCGCCCGCCGTCCGGCGCACCGGCGCTTGGAGAAAGATCGGAAGCAAGGCGATCGGGAAGAATTTTGCCAGGAACGAAAGCGCCAGAAAGACTACCGCCGGGACGCGCTGGTGTGCTAGAATCAGGAGGTTAGCGGCCAAAAGCGTGAGTATGGCGAGCGAATCGTGATGGCCGCACAGGGCGAACGAGACGAGCACGGTCGGGTTCCAGGCGTAGACCAGCACCCGCTGAAGCGGCTGCTTTACCGTCGCGAGGAGCAGCAGCAAGAGGCCGACCGAGCCGAGGTCCAGCGCCGTAAACAGGCGCTTGTAGCCCGCAACCGTCTTGACCCACGAAAAAGCCGCCTCGCTGAGCGGCGGATAGAGCGTCCGGACTCCCCGATTCGCAAGCGGGTGTCGGGGGTCTGCGAGCGAGCGCACGCCCGGCAGTTCGGGAAAAACTTCGTATGGGTTGATGTGGGCGCGCTCGACGCGGCCCTCCCACTGATAACGGTACACGTCGTCTGAGAGTTGCGGCTGCGAAGGCAGGAGACACAGGCGGAAAACCACCGCACTCCCGAGAATGGTGACGAGGGCCGCGCGGCCGAGCCGAACCCTCTCGACAAAGTAGACGCCGACAAGGTAGAATGCTCCCGCCGCGAGGCTGAGCGCGATGAACTCGGGAACGTGGGTCTTGAGCTCAGGCTGCCGGCCGAGAGCGTAGAGAATGGCCCCGAGCGCGACGGCAATCGCCAAGAGCCCGACGTGAGCAACGCGGGAGTCCCCCCGGCACGGCTGCGCGGCCCTGACGTTTCGATTGTCCGGTGCTTGCTCTTCGCCGACCAACGCGCGAGCATCCTTTCACACGGGAACTGCAAATAGGGCAACCGACCACTGACAACGGGTTATGACATCATTCTTTCCAGCCAGCTTGATCGCTCCGCAGAATCCAGTGGTCCGCTATATCCTCCAAGTCTTTCACCGGGACCCTTTTCGCGGGCTCTACCATCCCAACGCTTTTGACCTCGCGATCCTGATTCCTTACTTTACCATTCTGATCATCCTTTCGGTCTATGGCGTCCATCGCTACTATCTGACTTATCTATACCTCAAGAACAGTCGCAAGCTCCCCAAGCCTCGGGAGACTTTCGAGCGCCTGCCGCGCGTCACCGTCCAGCTGCCGATGTATAACGAGCGCTACGTGGTCGAGCGGCTGCTCGAGGCCGCCACCCACATCGACTACCCTCGGGAGCTCCTGGAAATCCAGGTGCTCGACGATTCGAACGACGAGACGCAGGTCGTCTGCTCGCGCCTCGTCAGTGAATACGCCAGGGCCGGCCACGCCATCTCCTACCACCACCGCGGTCACCGAGAAGGGTTCAAGGCCGGAGCGCTGGCGGAAGGGCTGAAGGCCGCGACGGGCGAGTTCATCGCCATCTTTGACGCCGACTTTGTTCCTCCCCCGTCGGTCATCCGCGAGATGATCCACTACTTCACCGACCCCGAGGTGGCGGTGGTCCAGGGCCGCTGGACCTGGCTCAATCGCCATTACTCGAACCTGACGGAAGTCGAGGCCATTCTGCTCGACGGCCACTTCGTGATCGAGCACGGCGCCAGAAACTTTTCCGGGCGCTTCTTCAACTTCAACGGCACCGCCGGCATGTGGCGCCGCGCCGCGATCGAGGACGCCGGCGGCTGGCAGCACGACACCCTCACCGAAGATACTGACCTGAGTTATCGCGCCCAGCTCAGGGGCTGGAAGTTCATCTATGACCCGCGCGTCGAGTGCCCGTCGGAGCTGCCGGTCGAGATGAACGCCTTCAAGGCGCAACAGGCGCGCTGGGCCAAGGGGCTTATCCAGACCGGAAGCAAACTGCTTCCCGCCATCTGGAGGAGCCCGCAGCTGCGCTCGATCAAGCTCGAAGCCACGTTCCATCTGACGGCCAACATCGCCTACCCGCTGATGGTCTTATTCGCCGTCATCCTGCTGCCCGCCATTATCGTGCGCTTCTATCAGGGCTGGTTCCAGATGCTCTACCTGGACCTGCCCCTGTTCCTCGCGTCCACCTGCTCGGTCTCGACGTTTTACCTGGTGGCGCAGCGCGAGCTGTATCCGCGCGCCTGGCGCAGCCGGCTGAAATACATGCCGTTGGTGATGGCCGTCGGCATCGGCCTTTCGCTCAAGAACTCGAAGGTGGTCGTCGAAGCGCTGCTCGGAAAGAAGTCGGAATTCGTGCGCACGCCGAAGTATCGGGTGGAAGGGCGCGCGGACCACTGGGAGCGCAAGAAATACCTGAACCGCGCCGGCTGGCTGCCCGCCGCCGAATTAGGCTTGGCCGTCTATTTTCTGTTCAACATCGCCTACTCCTTCACCATCGAGAACTACCTGACCACTCCCTTCCTCATGCTCTTCTTCATGGGCTATTCCTACACGGGGGCGATGTCCCTGCTGCAGACGCCGCTGCGCCGGCTGTGGACCACGCTCCCGATGTTCGCCCGAGCGCGCGAGCGCGCCGTTTCGCCCGCCACATAGAGAGTAGGCTATAGCGATCTCGGCTCTCGTTTCGGAAACATCGTTCGCACCCGTTCGTTAAATTCATCGAGATCGCGCGCATTGAGTCCAAGAAGCTTTGCGAAGACCGAGACCACAGCCGCTGAGGTTGAGTTGTCCAACTTGATCGTGTACCTGCGCACAGCGTTTACCGTTAGTACGGTCTGGATAGCCGTGAAGAACAAGTGTACGTCACCCAAATACTCCAAATCCGTCACTGGCAATTCACCGCGATGAACGATACTGTGCCTCTGTTGGAATATGGCCTCGAGCTTGCTGAGGTCCCAGCCGTTGAACCGATTGGTCTCACCCCCGGGCCGGTGGACAATTGTTATTTCATGCTCCGAAATCACTCCGAACTTGTCGCCGAGGTACTTGACGAATTTGTCTCTCGTCCCGGCGCGGTCGATTTCGTCCACCACCTTCTCCCTCAAGCGACGCATCACAGAGGCATAATCCCCAAGTTCGACGGCTTCCTTCGCCTTGACGAATTTGTCCGGGAAGAGATCCATGAACCTTCTAGGCTCAACGGCAAGTATGACGTCGATAAGATGGTTAACAAATAGCTCGAACTGCGTACACAGCATAACCAAGCCGAGATTCAGCACAATTTGCATATGGGGATGCCCGCGCAAGAAGGTCTCTGTCAGCGACGCGATTTCGCGCTCTGCCCAAGACTGGACTTCTTCGGGAGAGGGCTCAGGCGTCAGCGCCTTTCCTAATTTCTGAGAGCCTTCTCTGATTTCATCAAGTGCCCTGCGGACGGTCTCGTCGCAGCTCAGTTCGTGCTCCTTCAGGCGAATGCCGGAAACCGTGTACTGCATGGCAAGGTGGACTTGTGACAAGCGCGTGGAATATTCCGCGAATTTTAGCTGAAAACTGCCAGTGTCGTTCATCATCAGTTGCCGTCTTTGGATTGGATTGTCTGCGGAACTCTACTCTTTCGGGGCTGAGCGAGTAGCAACGGCACGGGGTTCGTGCCGTGGGGTTTTCAAACGAATCAGGCCGCAAACAGCCCACGGCACAAAGAGCGTGCCGTGGCTACAACCGGCGTCGTCAGTCACCAGCTTTCCAGGATTTTCAGCAGGCCTTCGAGCGACTCGCGCGTGCTCTCTAGCGCATTCCCATCCTTGCGGCGATAGTGTGTCTCAAGTGACATGGTCCCGCCGTACCCATCCTGTTCGACTGCTTTGAGCTGGCCTCGCCAGTCGATGAAGCCACCGCCGACCGGGGCCCAGGCCAGTTTGCCGGTGGCCGGATCTCGCTTGACGTCCTTGATGTGCATGTGGGCGAAGAGCCCGCGCACTTCCTTGTAGCCGCCAGGATACGGGACCTCGCCGAGCATCACGGCATTGCCCGGGTCCCAGTTGCCGCGCAGTGAAGGGGAATTGACGTCTCGAACGACGCGCGCCAGCTCCTTCCCCGTTCCGATGTTGCACTCGTGCTCGTTTTCGAGCATCAGCACCACCCCGCTCTTGGCCGCGAGCGCCGCCGCTTTAGCCAGGCGATCGCGGACGAGGGGGTAAGCCTTCTCAGGCTGGCCCGCCCTCCAGAAGCTGAAAATCCGCACTTTTGTGGTTCCGAAGAAGCGCGCCAGCTCGAAAGATTTCTGAAGCAGGCTGTCGCTGTCCTGGTCCGTGAAGTCGGCGCGGAAAGTATCGCGCTTCTCGGCGCGCGCGGGCATTTCCGGCAGGTTGTATTTGAAGATGGGCGAGGCGATATCGCTCACCTGCACGCGCTGCCTGGAGATAAGCTCTTTGGCGCGGTCGAGCTCCCCTGGAAGAAGGTTCATGATGTTCTTGTCCCACACTTCGCGGAGCTCGCAGAACTCGAGCGAGTAAGTGGAAATGAAGCCTAGCGCCCTCACGAGGTCCTCGGTGATCTCGTCCGTAATGATTCCCAACTTGAACTCGGGCTTGCGGTTCTGAGGGCCCGTGCCTGGGCCGCGAAGCGCGGGAGACGCTTCGCTCCCGGCCCCTGGACGGAATAATCCCGCCGCCAGCCCCACCACGCCCGAGGAAAAATCTCTTCGCGTTAAAGTGAGTCGCATGCGAGGGGCACCCCTGCCTGGCGCTCCGTTGTTCGATGAAGTCCTGGAGCGCGCGCGAAGTCCATTATAAAAGAGGTCGGGCGCAAAGGGGCGAGAGATTATCTGCCGGGTTGAGGCTCAGTCACGCGGACCAGCCGATTGCAGTAAGAGACTCCGATGTGCTCTGTAGCGGGGGTCTGTGACCGCCGGACGGCGCTCATAGAGCGCCGCTACAGCCAATTGGCCCACTAGCCGTACGCCGAGAAGCTTGAGTATCCGCGCTAAATCGTGTAGATTATGCCTTCCGAACCGTATTGAGCGGTGTGCCGGACAGGAGAAAGGAAGTTGTGAGCTGGCAAGCCCGTGGCCAGATTGGCGCTAGCCAGCCGCCGGCCCTTGACAACCGACCCAGTGAGAATCATGGAGCTTGTTCACCTGCGCCAGGCCGCGCGCGAATTGGGAGTGAGCTATCCCACTCTCAAGCAGTGGATATACCGGGGGAAGATTTGGTCCGTCAAGACAGCGGGCGGCCATCACCGTATTTCGCGCGCCGAGATTGACGGCGTGTTGTTTCGGCAGGGCGCGCGGGCCGAGGGCGGCGCGGCCAAGGGCGGGCCCTCGAAGCGCGGGGCCAGCACCGGCGCCCGTGGGGCGGGCCTCGAGCGCTTTATCAGCGGGCGAAACCAACTGGTGGGGCGCATCACTCAGGTCAAGACGGTCGGCCTCCTGACCAAGGTCTCCCTCGATATCGGCGGGCAAAGGGTCACCGCCATCATTACCCGGGACGCCGCTCGAGACCTCGGCCTGAAGGTCGGCGAGACTGCCGCGGCGCTCATCAAGGCGACCGAGGTCATGATCATCCGACCGATGGCGGCCCCTGAGTGAGGAAAGCCTGAGACCTGCCACCTGGAACCTGAAACCTCGTGGACACTGTCGCAGCCGTTGAAAAACGTTCGCTCAGCCTGCCCCTGACGCGGTGGGAGGTGGCCGGAGCCTTCGGCGACATTGGGATTCTTTTTCCCATAGCCATCGCTCTGGTTTCGCTCAATCACATGAACCCCACGGCGGTCTTTTTCACCGCGGGTCTCGCCTACATTCTTGCCGGCGCTTACTTCAAGATTCCGATTGCGGTCCAGCCCTTCAAAGCGGTAGCCGCCATTGCGCTTGCCCTCGAGCTGCCGCCGTCCTCGATTGCGACGGCCGGATTGCTCATGGGAGTCCTGCTATCCTTCATTGGACTGACCAACCTGGTTACGCCGCTGGCCAGGCTCTTCACCTTGCCGATCGTGCGGGGCATTCAACTGGGCCTCGGGCTCATCCTGGCCCGCGAAGGAATCCGGCTGGCGCTCGGCGCCAAGTCAAGCGCGCTCGTTCTCGGAGGGCCCGCGCTTCCGGGTTGGGAGATTGCGCTCGGCGGCGCCATTATCTTGCTCTTGTTCGAGCGTTCCCGCCGCTACCCTTCGGCGCTGGTCCTTCTGGCAGCCGGCGTGCTGCTGGGGTCGATCGGGCGCGGGCATAGCTCCCTCGGCTGGGGCCCGCTTCCTCTGGACTTCCTTCATCCTCACGTGGCTGAGATGAAGAAGGTCCTGGTGGCCCTGGTCCTTCCTCAATTCGCGCTGACCTTCGGTAACTCGATCGTCGCCGCGGAAAACACGGCGCAAGTCCTTTATGCAGCCCAGGCCCGCCGGGTGACGGCGCGGGCCCTGAGCCTCAGCATCGGCCTGACGAATTTGGTGAGCGGCATGCTCACCTCCGCGCCCACCTGCCACGGTTCGGGAGGGATCACCGCCCATTACAAATTCGGGGCGCGCACTCAGAAGTCCTGTTACGTCATCGGGAGCGCCTGCCTTTTTCTGGCTCTGTTCGGGCGGGCTGCGGTCGGCTTGCTTAACTTGATTCCGACTGCCGTCCTCGGGGTGTTCCTCATTTACGTCGGGATCCAGCACGGCGCTCTGATACGCGACATCGTTGCCCGAAGGAGGTCACTGTTTATCGCCGTGTGTGTGGGTCTGGTCTCGCTGGCTCGAACGAATCTGACCTACGGCTTCGCCGCCGGTTTCCTGCTCGAAGGGTTGTTCCTGTTATGGAGAAGGTTGGTCGCGAATAAGTGACAACCTCGACCGTAGCGGCGGTCTAGCGCGCCGCTACAATAACACCAAAGATGAAAAGCTATCGTATCGCGCTGATTCCCGGCGACGGCATCGGCCGCGAGGTTGTCCCCGCCGCAGTCAACGTCTTGAAGGCGGCAGCGCGCGAGTGCACACTTGACTTCTGCGAGTTTGGATGGGGTTGCGAATATTATCTGCACACGGGCCGCATGATGCCGGATGACGGCCTCGATCAACTGCGGCCGCATGATGCCATCTTACTGGGGGCGATCGGGCTCGGCGCGATTGGGATCGGGAGCGGCGGCGCTCGGTCTGACGGCAGGGCCGGCGTGCCAGACCACGTTTCGCTCCGCGACCTGCTGCTCCGAATCCGCTTCGGGTTCGACCTTTATGTGAACTTGCGCCCGGTCGAAATCCTGCCCGGCCTCGAGCCGCCGCTTGGCGGCAAGACCGCGGACGACATCCACATGCTCTTCATCCGGGAGAACACCGAAGGCGAGTATTGCGGCGTGGGCGGAAGGTTCAAGCGCGGCACTCCTGACGAGTTCGCGGTCCAGCAGTCGATCTTTACGCGCAAGGGGGTGGAGCGTATCCTGCGTTACGCCTTCGAGCAGGCCCGCGCCCGGCCCCGCAAGCGCCTGGCCAGCGCCACCAAGTCAAACGCCATGCAGTACACCATGGTGCTGTGGGACGAAGTGCTGCGCGAAGTCGCGGCCGAGTATCCCGACGTGCGCGTGTCCAACTACCACGTGGACGCGCTGGCGGCCCGCATGATCACGCAGCCCGAAAGCCTCGACGTGGTGGTGGCGTCCAACCTCTTCGCGGATATCCTCACCGACCTGGGCGGCGCCCTGCAGGGAAGCCTCGGGCTCGCCGCCAGCGCCAACCTGAACCCGAGCGCGGGCCTGAGGCCGAACGGCCGCCTTGGCCCGCCGATGTTCGAGCCGGTGCACGGCAGCGCGCCCGATATTGCGGGCCGCGGCATCGCCAATCCTATCGCCGCCATCTGGACCTCGGCGCTCATGATGGAGCATCTGGGCGAGCCCGCCGCCGCCGCGCGCATCATGAGCGCGCTCAAGGCTGTCACCGGCGACGCCAGGGTCCGCACGCCGGATTTGGGCGGCAAGAACACTACTGAAGAATTTGCCGCAGCGGTCGTCCACGCGATGTAGGTCCGAAGCGGGCGAGACTCCCGCGCTCCCACCCCGAGTCGCCCGGTCTTCAGAATGCCAGCGCCTGATCGAGGTCCTGAAGCAGATCATCTGCGGCCTCGATTCCGACCGACAGCCGCACCAGCCCGTCAGTGACCCCTATAGCAAGGCGCTGATCGCGCGGCACGGCGCGGTGGCTGGTGGAAGCGGAGTGCACGATCAGCGAGCGCGTATCACCCAGACTGGCCGCGCGCGCAAACACCTTCACGCGGTCCATCACTTTCTTGCCGCTCTCGTAGCCGCCCTTCACCTCGAAGCTGATCATGGCGCCAAAGGCCTTCATCTGTTTCGCGGCGATTTCGTGACCGGGATGCTTGGGCAAGCCGGGATAGTTCACGCGCTCGACTTTAGGGTGCTGGTCGAGAAACTCCGCGATCTGCTGCGCGTTCGAGCAGTGCGCCGGCATGCGCAGGTGGAGCGTGCGGATGCCGCGCAGGATCAGCCAGGCGTTGAAGGGGCTGATGACGCCGCCGAAGTCGCGGATCACCTCATGGACCAGCTCGTCGATAACGGGCTTCGGGCCGATGACGGCGCCCCCCATGGCGTCGCCGTGGCCGCACAAGTACTTCGTTGCGGAGTGCACCGCGACCGTCACGCCGAGGCAAAGCGGCTGCTGAAGGGCGGGGCTGGCGAAGGTGTTATCGATCACGGTCGGAATGCCGCGCGAGCGCCCGAGGGCGGCCAGCGCCGCAATGTCCAGGATCGCCAGCACCGGGTTCGATGGCGTCTCAAAATAAATCATGCGCGTATTGGGCTGGATGGCCTTCTCAAAGTCCTCTACTCGTGTCGATTCGACGAAGGTGGTCGAAGCGCCCATGCGAGGCAGTTTCCGGTTGAGGAAATTATAGGCCGCCCCGTAGAGCGAGCGCGAGGCCACCACGTGGTCGCCCGCCTTGACGTATCCCAGGATCGCGGACGAGATCGCCGCCATCCCGGAGGAGAAAGCCAGGGCTGCTTCTCCTCCCTCGAGCTTCTGAACCTTCTCTTCGAGCGCGCGAATCGTGGGGTTGCCGTAGCGCGTGTACATGTATCCGAATTTCTCTTCCCCGTAGACCGCGGCCATCTCATCCGCGCTGGCGGAGACGAACGTGGTGGACTGGTAGATGGGTGTGTCGAGCGCGCCCGTCACCCGGCAAGGCGGCTCTCCGGCGTGGACGGCCAGCGTCGCGAACTGATGTCCGTTTTTCATTATTCACCTCTGATTTTCCGTCCTAAGCGTATCGCGCCTGCAGGCCGAAGGGGAAGAGCCAGTTCAGGCGCTGTGCGACCGGGCCATTCCTGGGATTGTAACTGTCAGTAGCCGAAAGAGCAGTCAACAGTCGACAGTCAAAGAGTCGAAAGCAAGAACGTGACGCCTTTGGCTTTTCGACTCTTCGACTCTTTGACTGTCGACTGTTGACTCGTTGCAACCGACTGGACATCAAACCGGGAAATGAATAGACTTTGACTTGCAGGACTTATTTCAGGGGTGCTCTATGGCAAACTGTCCAGCATGCGAGACGGCGATCGATAGGGAAGACGAAGAGTTCGAGGAAGGCCAGACGTTGGACTGCCCTGAATGCGGCGCTGAACTTGAGGTCGTCAGCACCAATCCCTTGGAGTTAGATGTTCGCCAGGAAGAGGAAGAGGAAGAATAAGACCGGCGCGGGTGAGGCGCGCGCGTCGAGCGGGCTTCATTCTGCCGCCGCCTGGGCCGGGATTTCCGTTTTGTCGTTCGCCGATCCCGTTAGCGGTGCGACCACACGTCGGCGAGCGGCCCGAGGGCTCGTGTGTCTCCTCGCGGTCTCGGCTTGGCAGCTCTTCCTCGGCGCGGACAATGGGCTGGCGAAGAAGAAGAAGGAGACCCCGAGGACCATTTCAGGCCGCGTCCTGGACGACGCTGACAACGGCATCTCCGGCGCGGTGGTCGAGCTGACCGACCTCCAAACGGGGAAAAAGGCCGCTATCTTCAGCGAAGAGGGAGGAAGGTATCAGTTCTCCGACCTCGAGCGCAACCATGACTACGAGGTCAAGGCCAGCTACAAGGGAGTGCCGTCCGAGGTGCGCAAGGCAAGCTCTCTCGGCGAGCAGCAGCTCATCCTCAACCTGCGAATCCCCCCGCCCCAGCCCGGTGACAAGTGACGGGTGACGTCAGTAGTCAGTGGTCGGTCCAGTTTTCAGTTATCAGTAAGAACCGGCAGAGTCGGCCGCTAGAACCGACAACTGATAACTGAGTGGTCACGTCGCTTTGCGACACCCGCAAAGCATGAAAAGTCGGCGAACCCCTGCTGGAAGCCGCGCTGAAAACAAAGGACTTCTCCGAACTTTTCGGAGCAGAACTGACAACTGACTACTGACACCGCGGAACGATGACGCGCAAGGCTCGCGGAACGGTCTCGATGGTGGCGGGCAACTCCTGAATGAACTCCCCGTCGCCGAAGAGCTCCAGCCGCGATGGCGAGCTCAAAGTCACCTGGCTCGCCTGAAAGTATTGGATCCGGGGATGCGCCAGGTGCTCTCCTCGATAGGCGCTCGGGACCCAGCGCAGGAGTTCGAGCTTGCCCATGGCGGGAACGATACAAACATCCAGCATTCCGTCGTCCAGGCGTGCCCGCGGCGCCATCTTCACTCCTCCGCCGTATGACACCGTGTTCCCGACCGTGACAAAGATCACCTCTCCCGAATAGTTCCGCCCGTTCGACCGGACTTCGAGCAAGTGCGGGCGATAGAACTTCAGACAGCGGAGGATGGCCCACGCGTAAGCCGGAGCGCCATGCACCCACCGGACTCGTTCGTTGGCGAAGCGGGTGACCACGGAATCGAAGCCGACGCCGGCGATGCAACCGTAGACCGTTGGGCCGATGCGCGCGAGATCGATCGACCGGGGCAGGCCGCGGAGCAGAGCGCCAGCCGCGGCGTCCGGCTCGACCGGGATGCCGAGCCCTCTAGCGAAATCGTTTCCGGAGCCGAGCGAGAGGATTCCGAGGGGAACGTCGCTCCCCACCAGGCCGTTGATCACGTAATGGTGGGTCCCGTCGCCACCCGCCGAGACAACCGCATCCGGCCTGTCCTCGACCGCCTTGCGGGCGAGATCAACCAAGTGCTCGGGACTCTGACTCTCGTGAATTCGCGGTTCGACGCCGGCGCGGCGCAAGACTTCGATCGCCTGGCTGAACTTCCGGGCGCCTTTGCGCCGTCCAGCGGCAGGGTTGTGAAGAATCGTGAGTCTCACGGGGTCGTCAGCGGCAGGATGCTAAATCGTCGGCAGGAAGTCAAGCCGGGCTTTGTAGCGGCGCTCTATGAGCGCCGACCGGCGGTCACAGACCGCCGCTACAGCAGCGCGAGGGTTACGGTTCCGCTTAACTCACTCGCCGGACCGCCATCGCCGCGAGGTCGTCCGTCATAGGTGCGCCGGAGCGGAACTCTGTCACACTCTTGATGCAAGCATGGATGAGACGCCGGGGATCGAGCGACAGATGGCCAGCCACAACTTCGGCCACTCGATCTTCTCCGTATTCTTCATCGGCTCGGGACCGCGCCTCGGAGAGGCCGTCCGTGTAAAGGAACAGGCTGTCGCCCGGGCTGAGATCGAGCGTCTGCGCCGTATACTGCCCGCCGCGGAACAGGCCCAGCGGAAGGCCCGAGGCCTCGAGCCGGGTCACCTTTCCGTTCTGAATCACGAGAGGCGGGCAATGACCGGCATTGCAGATTTCGATCCGGCCCGAGGCGTTGGCTTTCCCACAGACCAGCGTGGCGAAGTACGGAGACATCATGCTGTCGCGGAAAATCCGGCTGGCGCGCTCGACCAGCTCGTGGATCGGCAGGCCGGTTGCCACCAGGGTGCGAAAGATCGCGTGCAAGTGGGCCATGAGCATCGAGGCAGCGACCCCTTTGCCGGAGGCGTCGCCCAGCGCGAAGAAGAGATCTCGCCCGTCGCCGTGGCCCGCGCCCACGATGACGTCGCAATAGTCGCCACTGACCGGACCCACGGGCTGGTAGTGGCAGCAGACCTGCCAGCCACCGTAACTCACGATCTCCTCCGGCAGCAGGTCTCGCTGCAGTTGCGAAGCCAGCTCCAGGTCCTGCTCGAGCGCGCGCTGCTGGTCGGCCGTCAGGTGGTCCAGGCAAAACCGGACGAGGGGGTCGGCAACCAGCCGCGGTTTCTCCACCGACTCGTGGCAGACTTCGCAGATGCCGTAGGAGCCGTTGTCCATGCGCCGGAGCGCCGAATCAACCTCGTTGAGAAGCTGAACCAAGCCCGCGCTGTCCCCGGACTCGGCGATGGCCGAATCCAGCCTCTGACGCCGGTCGAGCAACTGCTCGCGAAGAAAACTGCCGGTCACATCAGCCATCGTGGTCCTCCCCGGACGGAATACAGCACGGCCGTCCTCTCCGGATCACCGTACGATGATTGCGTCACGGATTCTATCCGGATTTGGCTTTGGAAATCCGCTCTCCCACCTCACTCGATGCTTGGTCGCTTTCTACGATTGGATGCGGTGGAGTGGGGCTCCGACTCGGGTAGGTTACGCGGCAAACTTCACTCGCGCCAAACGCCGCCCGACGCGAAAGACTACCTCTTTGCCGACGTATTCGGACGGGTGGAATGGCGCGGTCGGATCAGTCAGGCGCTGCCAGTCAAGAAGGGAGAGGTCCTTGGCGATGTAGACGGCTCCCTCCTTAATCTTGCGCTGGGCTTCCATCTTGGACGCGAACAATTTCAAATCCGTCAGCAGGCGAAAAAGTTTCGTCGTCGAAGTTAGCACGTAGGTTTGCGCGGGCAGCTCCGAGGGCAGGAGCTGATGCCGAAACTGGGCTTCGAAATCTTCTTGCGCCTGCGCGGCCGCCTGCTGGTTGTGAAAATCACCCACGATGCGCCGAGCCAGCGCCTTCTTGGCGTCGAGCGGATGGAGCGCGCCTGAAGCCACAGCCTGCTTCTTCTCTTCGACTTGGCTTGGCGTCAAGTCGGTTAAAAGCAGGTAGTAGCGCCACATTAAATCGTCTGAAATCGACATGATCTTCCCGAACATCTCCGCCGGCGGCTCGTTGATGCCGACGTAGTTGCCCAGCGACTTCGACATCTTTTGCACGCCGCCGAGCCCTTCGAGGATGGGCATGGTCATGATCACCTGCGGCTCCTGCCCGTACTCCTGCTGGAGCGCGCGGCCCACGAGCAAGTTGAATTTCTGGTCAGTGCCACCGAGTTCCACGTCCGCCTCGAGTGCGACCGAGTCGTAGCCCATCGCCAGCGGATAAATCAGCTCGTGCATGGCGAGGGGCTGATGCTCCTTCATGCGCTTCGCAAAATCATCGCGCTCCAGCATTCGTGCCACGGTGTACTTCGAGCAAAGCGTGACCCAATCGCGGCTGGTAAGCTCGTCGAGCCAGCGGCTGTTGAAATCCACCACCGTCTTCTCGGGGTCGAGAATCTTGAAGACCTGCGCTTTGTAGGTTTCCGCGTTCGCCGCCACTTCTTCCGGCGT
>QHZK01000596.1 GCA_003224635.1 Acidobacteriota bacterium
TGCGCTAAAATGCGATAGGCTTTCGTTTTTACTCAAGGAGGCGACGCGACATGAAGGGCAAGCCGGAGGTGATGGAAGTACTGACCGAAATGCTGAAGGAGGAACTGGGCGCCATCAGCCAATACTTCCTTCACTCGGAGATGTGCGAGAACTGGGGATACACGCGGCTGAGCGAGTCCATCAAGAAGCAGGCCATCGGCGAGATGAAGCACGCCGAGCAACTGATCGAGCGCATCCTGTTCCTGGAAGGACTGCCGAATATGGGCGACCTGCCGAAGCTCAACATCGGCAAAGACGTGAAGCAGCAACTTGAGAACGATCTCGATCTCGAGAAGAGCGCCGTCGCCCAATACAACAAGGCGGTCGCCACGTCGCGCAAAGCCGGCGACAATGCCTCAGCAGACCTGCTGGAGACGATCCTCAAAGACGAGGAGGACCACGTTGATTTCCTGGAAACGCAGCTCAGCCTGATCCGCGACATCGGCCTGGAGAACTACCTCATGCAGCAGATGGGGGAGGAAGAGGAGGAAAAGTAGAACGAAGTCGGCTACCGTCTTTTCGACTTCTTCGGCGTGTCAGATTGTGAGAGTGCCAGCGCATGCGCGAGCCACACAAGGAACTCTCCAATCGCTTCCACCAGCTCGGCAATCATAACATCACGTCCCTCGGTCGGTCCGGCTAGCCTTTAATCACCCCGATCGGCTTCAGCCGCGCCACGCGTTTGGCAAGGCCCGCATTGTGGACCACGTCGATCACCTCGTCCACATCCTTGTACGCTTCGGGGATTTCCTCCGTGATGCCGTCGCGCGTTTCCGAGCGCACGATAATGCCTTGCTCCTCCAGGCGCTGCTTGGCGTTTGCGGCGTAAGCGGACTTCCTGGCGGCGGTGCGGCTCATGACGCGGCCCGCGCCGTGGCACGTGGTCCCGAAGGTCTCTTGCATGGCGCCCTCGGCGCCCACTAAGACCCAGGACGCGGTGCCCATCGAGCCAGGGATCAGCACGGGCTGGCCGAAGGCTCGGTACGCATCCGGCACTTCGGGGCGGCCGGCCGGAAAAGCGCGTGTCGCCCCCTTGCGGTGGACCATCACTTTGCGCTCCCGCCCGTCGACGCTGTGCCGCTCGAGCTTGGCGATGTTGTGGCAAACGTCGTAGATGGTTCCGAGCGTTTCCTTCTCGCCGAAAATGCGCTTAAACGCCTGACGGGTGAAGTGCGTAATTCCCTGGCGATTGGCCCAGGCGAAATTGGCGGCGGCGCGCATCGCCCCGAGGTACGACTGCCCTTCCTTCGAGTGTACGGGAACGCAGGCGAGCTGCCGGTCGGGCACGCTGATGCCGTAGCGCCGCATGCTCTCGTCCATGTCGCGCAGGTAGTCCGTACAGACCTGGTGACCCAGGCCGCGCGACCCGGAGTGGATGAGCACCACGACCTCGTTTTCGTGAAGCCCTAAGGCCTGCGCAATCTCGGGCTCGAAGATGCGCTCGACGTACTGAATTTCCAGAAAGTGGTTGCCGGAGCCGAGCGTGCCCACCTGCGGCAGGCCGCGCTTCTTGGCGCGATCGCTGACGGCCGTCGGGTCGGCGCCGTCGATGGCGCCGCTCTCCTCGCAGTGCGCCAGGTCTTCGGGGTCGCCGTACTGGTGCTTGACCATCCACGCCGCGCCTTCCGCGAGCAGGCGCTCCAGGTCTTTGTACGAAATCTGGACCTGGCCCCCGCGGCCCGCGCCCGACGGGACGTCGCGGAAGAGCTGGTTCACCAGGTCGCGGACCTTCGGACGGACTTCATCGACGCTCAGCGAACTGCCGAGCAGCCGGACCCCTCAATTGATATCGAAGCCGACGCCGCCCGGCGAGATCACGCCACCTTCGTCCGGGGCCGTCGCCGTCGGGAACCCGTAACCCTGGTGGATGTCCGGCATGGCCAGCGACCGACCGACGATCCCCGGCAGCATCGCTACGTTGATCGCCTGCTCGAGCGACAGGTCTTTGAGCAGGTCCTGGAGCAGGCGCTCGTCGGTGTAAATCAGCGCGTCGGTCAGCATGCCCGGCTTGGTCCCGCGCGGCACCAGCCAGCGGTAGTCGTCGAGTTTCTGGAGTTGACGCATCTCAAGAGGCATGTAAGGCCTCCTTCCCTTCCCTACGAGCCAGATTGTAACGCAAGTGTGGGAGTTAATGTTGGGACGGCGGCGATGCGGCCGTCGCGGGACGCGCCCCCGCGAGCTGGCTATAGACAGCCCCCACTGCGTCCTTTCGCAGCTCCGGCGCGTGCCAGCGGAAGTTCTCGAGCGACGGCGCGAGTTCCTGCTCGACCTGCTCGGGGGACTTGCCTTGTTTGACGCGCGCCTCCACCTCCTTTGTGAGCCACTCGAGGAACTTGCGGAACTCGCTGAGTTCCTTCTTGCCGGCGGGCGGGCCGTGGCCGGGCACGTAGACGTCAACGTCCCAAGTCTCGACTTCGCGGAGAGTCTCGATCCAGCGGCGGATGTCTTTAGGCTGCTGGCGCGACCCGAGGTGAGGGAAGTAGCCGTTCTCAAACAGGCCGCCGAGAAAGGCGACCTTGGCGGCCGGCAGGCGGACCGCGGCCTGTGCGGTCGCGAGTCCGGTTTCCAGGCTGACCAGCTTGATTTCCTGCGCGCCCGCTGCATTTCCGGCGTGGTGGTTCTGCTCGTGACGGTCGAAGCGGAGGACCGTCTCTCCCTCGAAGGTCTGGTTCGGCAGGGTCGGGTGGAAACCCCTCATACGCGCCTGCAAGCGCCAGTCCCCTTCCAGGCGGCGCGGCAGATCGAGTTGATACCTGCGCAGCCCGGCCTGCGTGCCCGGCGTTGCGACGATGGAGGCCTGCTGGTCGACGAAGACCTCGTTGCCCAGCGCGTGGTCGCCTTCGGGGTCCGTGTCGATCACGTATTTCACCGGCTGGTCGGTGCGCCGCCGGATCTCGTACAGTAATTCGCGCGCGTGGAACGGGCTGTTCGTGGTATCGACCACCACGACGCCGTCCGGCCTGATGATGAAGCCCGCCGTCCCCGCGCGGGCGAAGTCAGGGTCGCCCTCCTGATCGAGGACGTCGTCCGGCAGCCAGACGAAAACATCCGGCTTGATTTCGAGGACTTGGTAGAGACCCGCGGCGGCAAAGGCGGGGGTCGGGGACCAGGGGCCAGGGGCCAGGGAGAGCAGAAGGCACAAGGCAGGAAGAACAGGGACCAGGGGCCGGGTGTCAGGGGCCAGGGAAACCGGAAGGCGGCGCGCAGAAGGCAGAAGACGGTGACCGAGGGCCCGAGCCCCGACCCCTGAGCCCCGACCCCTGGTCCCTGTCTTAAATGTCCACATACACCTGTGCCCGCCAACCGTCGGCGGTCTTCTCCAGAGCGAGTTGATGATAGGTCACGGCCTTCACCA
>QHZK01000033.1 GCA_003224635.1 Acidobacteriota bacterium
TTGTCGCCTGCGGCTCCTTGCAACGAGTTTTTCAGCGAGGCGCCAAACGTGACCCTGCGGAGTCGGAGAATCTCCGTATGGAATTGAGCCCGCCTCTTCCCGTATAGTTCTTGTCGGGAAAATCCTGCAAATATCACTCAGGGGTTTACCAGCAGCTCAAAAGTATCTGAAAAGAGTCGATATACCTGCCGGACGGTTTTTATGCCTCATCCGATTTTTTCTGAGGCGCGGCGGCCTCCGATGGCCCGCAAGCGCCTCGGCTGAGTATAATGGAATCGTGGCATGAATTTGAGCGAAAGTGTCGGACAGACCGGCAGTAGCGAGAAAGTCATTCGATTGGTGCGGCCTTCCGTAGTCGTCCTTTGCGGCGCGGCGGCCTGCGGCAAGTCGACCTTTGCCGCGCGCCATTTTCGTCCCACTCAAATCATCTCGTCGGACCGCTGCCGCGCGCTGGTGTGTGATGACGAGCAGGACCAGCGGTTCCAGGCGCAGGCGTTTGCGCTGCTCGACTTCCTGGTGGAACAGCGGCTGGGAGTCAACAGACTGTGCGTGGTCGATTCGACGGCCTTGACCCAGGGATCCCGCCAGAGCCTGCTTGAACTGGCGCGCAGGCACCGTGTGCCGTGCGTGGTATTTCTTTTCGAAACACCGTTGGCGGTGTGCATAGCCCGAGACGCGGGGCGCGAGCGATCCGTCGGCCAGCCGGTCGTCGAGCGCCAGTATCAGATGTTCGAGCAGGCGAAGTCCTCGATCGCGCAGGAGGGATTCAACCAGATCGTCGAGCTCCGCGGTGCAGAACTCGACCAGGTGCGCATCGAGATCGTGTTCCGCCCGGCGCCACGGGTTGCGGCGGGACCGCCTCGTCCTGAGGGGCGCCGGTTCGCGCCCCGGCCCGGTCAGCCGGCGCAGCCCGGACCTCCAAGGCCGTCCCAGGAGCCTTCGCGTTCCTCTGGTCAAACAGGCACAGGAAAATCATCTGCCGAATCGAGCGGCTCGGCACAGTCCGGTGACGCCCCTGGTCCTCCCTGCGAGAAAAAACCGTAGTACACCAAGTTGCTGAAACAGTCCTTCACCAGGGCGGAGGGCGGGTCTTCAGGCCTACCGAAAAAGGGTATCCCTCACCCCAGCCGCGCGTTCCCTGACGTGCTATAATGCGGCGCTTGTGTCGCTCGGAGAGAGCACCTCCAGGGCCTGGCTGAATGACCGGCTGAATAACCTCATGGCTCAAGCGTTCGACAGCTCAACGGCCCGGACGACGGTTCGACAGCCCGCGCGCGCGAGGCTGCAAGCGCTCGCCGCCTACGTCAAGCGCAACCAATCGTTCCTCGGGCGCGTGCTCAGGCAATACGCCTGGAACACGGTGAACGTGCGGCTGCTCGATCGCACTCGCGTGGTCGAACCCCTTTCGGCCATTTTTTACGTCACCCACCGCTGCAATCTTTCCTGTCATTACTGCACGCAGAAATATCCGGACATCTTGAGCCAGGAAGTTTCCACCGAAAAGACGATCGAGATCCTGCGCATCGTGCGACAGCACCTTCAGTCGCTGTACATCACCGGCGGAGAGCCCCTGTGCCGGATGGACCTGGAGCAGGTCCTCGAAGCCGCGGCCGGACTCGGGTTCAACACCATTCTGCACACCAACGGGGTCCTGCTGGACCGGCGCGAGAAGGTACTCGACTTCATCGCCAGCCTCGTCATCAGCCTCGACTCCATGAACGAAGGCCGGTTCGATTCGGTCACCCAGTCCGCGCCCGGCACCACCCAGCGCATCCTCTCGAACATTGTGCGCTACGGCCGCCACATGCAGGCTACCGGCCGTCCCATCACTATCAACTGCGTCATCGACCGGAACACCGTGGACGACGTCTACGGCGTGATGGAGTTTTGCCGCGAGCACAACTTCATCTTCTCCTGCTGCTCCGCGCTGAAGCGTGATTTGACTCCCTATGAGCTGCTCGAGCACGGCGGCTACCGGCGGCTGGTCGAGCACATCCTCGAGTCAAAGCGCCGGAAGCGCCTCAAGATCAACGGCTCGCTCGAAGAGCTCGAGTACATCCTGAAATTCAAAGACTTCAATTGCTACCCCACGCTGTTTGCGCGCATTTATCCGAACGGCGACGTGTATTATCCTTGCGTGCCTCTGAAGACGGTCGGCGGCAACCTGTTTGAAACGCCATCGATCCCCGAAATCTACCGGCGCGCGCGGGCGAAATTCGGCGAAGTCCCCGACTGCCGGGGCCGCTGCCACCTTTACAGCAACATTACGTCGCACTTTTACGTGCACAAGTTCTGGAATCTGGCGGCGGAATACAAGTGAGCGGAGAAGTCAGGAGTCAGAAGAAAACCGCCTGCACAGCCGCTTTGTTTTGACTTCTGGCTTCTCATTCTGCTATGTCTCGCGCGGAATCCAACGTCCTGGTTGACAATTGGTTTGAGAGGCGCAGCCTGGCTCTCGACCTCGTATGGATGGCGGCGTTTAGCCTGCTTACGGCTAGCCTCGCGCAGCTCCGAATTCCACTGCCCTTCACTCCGGTGCCGCTGACGGGCCAGACGTTCGCCGTGCTCCTGAGCGGCGCGGCGCTGGGCAGGCGGCGCGCTTTTCTGAGCCAGGCGCTCTACCTCCTCGAAGGGGCCGCGGGCTTGCCGGTGTTTAGTGGAGGCGCCGCACACGTTGCGCACCTTCTGGGGCCGACGGGCGGCTATCTTTGGAGCTATCCGTTTGTGGCGGGGCTCCTCGGCGGGCTGGTCGAGCGTGGAGCCAGCCGCCGCGCTTGGAAACTGGCGCTGGCCCTGGCTTTTTCGGACGTCTTGATCCTGATTTCGGGTACGCTGTGGCTGCGCCACTTTTTCGCGATTCCGTATCGCGAGGCTGCGATTCAGGGCTTTTGGCCGTTCCTGATTGGAGACGCTCTGAAGGTCGCCTTGGTGGGGACATCGCTTCCGCGAATCTTGGAGCGGCTCGGGAGCGCAGGCGCGTCGCCCGCAGCCCGGCCTGGTGGCGAAGAGAAACAAGACAACAGCTCATCGTTTGTCGACAACAATCGATCAACTTGACCTTAATATGCCGACCCCTTCTCGCGCCGCAATCGACGAACTGGCGGTCCTTTCCGTCAACGACGCATTCTACGAGGCCCTCGGGTCCCTTGACCTGGCTCGAATGGACGAGGTCTGGTGGCATGAGGACTGGGTGCGATGCCTGCACCCGGGATGGGATTTACTGATTGGCTGGGACGCCGTTCAGGAGAGCTGGGCGACCATCTTTCGCTCGACCTTGCAAATGCGGGTGGCGATCAGCCGGCCGCTTGTCCACGTCTTCGGCGACACTGCCTGGGTGTCGTGCGTCGAACACGTGACCTCCACCATCGAGAACGACTTCACTACCGCGCTGATCGAGGCCACCAACATTTTTGTGCGGAAGAACGGCCACTGGCGCCTGGTCCATCACCATACCACTCCCCTGCCAGGGCGAGCCCCAACCGGCGCCAGTCAAACCGTCCAGTGAGCGGGACCCCGCCCTGCCGGGCGCGGTCGTCAGGCCCACGCATCCCCTCCAACAGGCAGAGCCTCGTCACAGCCGGGGGCTGGCTCGCTCTCACTTGTCACTTGTCACTGCTTGGTGGCTAATCGTCGTCGCAGTCGGGTGGCTCGCTCTCGCTTGCCTCAGGCGGGTTGCCGAGGATGCTGTCGGCCACTTTTTGCACCGCACAGTTGAAATTGATGGCGTTCTGGGCCGCCGTGTTCGCTGCGTTGGCCGCCCCGTTGGCGTCAGCCGCAGCCGCCCCAGCGGCTGCCCTAGCTTTGTTCGCGGCGTCGTTCGCCCCACCGGCGTTGCTCACCGCCAGAGCCGCAAGGATGCCGCCAGCCGCAGCCGCGCCTGCGGGAAGCCAGAAAAACCCGCCTTTCCTGCGACGGTGGGGTTGGGCGCCGCCTTGCTGCTGCGAGGCTGCCGCTACCTTATTTAGATTAGGCACAAACTTGACGGTCTCGCCCTTCGGGACCTGGAACGCCTGCCCCGTCCCTTCCGGTTCCACCTGCAACAAGCCTTGCGTGGTCTTGATTACTACCCCTTCATCGGTTACGGCCACCTCGCCCAGCGTTCCAAAGCCTTCGGCCGGCTCGATCAAAAGATTCCCGACTTCCAGGCGCAACGGCACGAGGTCGTCCATCGGATGGTAAACGGAAACAGTGCCGCGGTCGAGGAACGCCGTCACCTCGCTCGACTCCCGCTCGAAGGACGCGACGGTATCGCGCCCAAAGACCATGCGAGAGCCCTTACCCATCGTCACCAGGGTCATCCCGTACTCGACGCGCAGGTCGTCGCCGCTGAACAGGGTGCGGCCCGGCATGAGCGCGACGCCGCGAACGCTGGCGTTCTTCGCCGCAACCACCGCGCCCACTACGCTCGAGCCCCCGAACGCCGGAATCGACGCGAGGACGCCGAGAATGAATAGGACGAGCAAAGTGCGCACCCTCCTGTGCTGAAGCGCCATGGCCCGGCTCCTTTCCGGTAAGCGGCCTTACGCGTACGCCGCGCGCACGTATGCCCCCTCCATATCCTCGCGGCATTTATATAGCCCTGTGGGCGTCGTGTCAAGCGTTTTTTGACCCCTGGTCATTACCAGACTGATGCATACGCCCTTGTTCGGCGTTGGCTCTGTAGATCCAGCTTTCAGCCGTCAGCTACCATCACGCAACTTGTAGGCGGCGATCCCATCCGGATAGCGCGCGGGAATCCGGCGGCGCAAGCATGGCCTAGCAACAAGCCGAACCAGCCGCCGGATCAGGAGTGGGGTGTTCGAGGTGGGTAGTCGGAGGCCGACGTTGCAACTGAGCCCTGCGGTTGATCCGTGTGGCCGAATTAACCGCAGGGTATCTTCTGAATTTAGTGAATAGTCAGGTTCCCGCCAGCGAGCGCCTGCTCGATGGTCTTTCCGCCGGTGAAGTTGCTCGAGAACCAGAGGAAGCCTCCCTTTTGGGGAGAAGCGGTAACGGTGAACCCGATGGTGTCGAGGCCGCTATTCGACGGGCCGTTAGGAGCGCCGAAGTCGGTCATCGTCACGCTGAAGGTTACACCTCCGTCGATGCTGACCGGTGCGACCTTCGGATTGGTCACATCCTGGACAGAAGCGTGCCCTTGGAACTGCGCCGACGAAGGAGGAGTGGGCGGCGTCGGTGAGACGAACACATCCAAGTACGTCATCGTGGTTCCCGCTTTGCCCGAGTTGCTCTTCACCTGATAGACGCAAGTGGTGAAGCCCGGATGGGAGACCGAGCAGAGGTTGCCGTTCAGGCCGTACTTGCTGCGGACGATGGTATTGAGGCTCCCCTGCAGGGTGTTGGCGCTCTTGTTGTACTTCACGTTAAACCCGAAGTTGTTCTTGAGTCCGGCTGTGGGCCGGAGCTGGCCCGCGGCGGCGCTTGTCAGGACCAGGTAGCCGCCGCCGGTGATGAAGCCCGTGCCCTGATCTCCGATGTAGATCTCGGTGTCGTCGGCGGAGACGTTCCTGGTGTAGTAGTTCCCGACGACAATGCCGACCCGAATCTCAGTGGCTCCAGACGATAGGATGTTTACCGTCACGTTGCACGTCGCCGACCCCGCCGTAGTGACGCTGGGATCGAGCAAGGCTACCGCTGGCGCCTGGCACATTACGGCGTTACCGGCATCGCGATTGACGAACGTCACCGTAGCGTTGCGGATGTCGCCCGGATATGTGTCGTAAGCCGAGTCGCCGTTACCGATTGGCGTTGGAGCGAACATGGGATTGCTGATGTCAAACACGTTCGCACTCAGAGGGATTGTGACGCTCGCCGTCCCAGCCGGCACACCGTAGTAAGTGAGCCCGCTGTAGTACGCCCGTGCGTCCTCCGGCGTGATCGTCAACGGCGTGGTCGGGTTCGCCACGATGAAGTTGGAGTTGACGCCTGAGAACAACGCCAGCACCGCTGACACCGTTGTAGTACCCGGGGCCATCTGGCCGTGGGGAGGATTCCCCGGAGCCGGGTTGACGGGCTCGAGCAACGGCACGTTGGCGAGGGTAAACACCAGCGCCCCGTTGACCACCGGGCAGAGCGTCGGATCATTCGAGCAGTCCACCGAGCCCATAAACTGGCTGCCCACGCGGAACGTTACTTTCGTTGCCGGAGGCAGGCTGTTGACGCTCGCCGGTGAAACTGTGGCGACGAAGGTAACAAGGTCGCTGTATTGCTGCGTGAGAGGTGTCACCGCCACCGTCGCGGTGGTCACCACCGGATTGATTGCCAGCGTCCCGTTGACAAACGTTATCTTGTAGTTGGTCGAGGTTTGACCGCTCGGCGTGATCGGATAAGTGCCAACCGGACTGGTCTGAATGGCCGTGGTAGTGATGGTGAGCGTCCCGCTCAGCACGCCGGCCGTCTCGCCGTTAACAAACGCGCTGTAGGTCGCCGTGAAGGTCGGGTTCGGCTGCCCATACGGCCTCGATGCGTTGTTGGCCGTCATGGTCAGCGGCGCCGGAGTGATGCTGGCTGTGGTCGTCGCCGTCGTAGGTGAGAGGTAGTAGTTGGCTGTGGCGGCGCCGGTCAGGGTAAAGCCGCTTCCCGTCACCGTCCAGGTGCCCACGTTTGCGGAGGCAAAGGTCGCCGTCCCGCCCGTCAGGCTGACAGCGTCCGTGCCGATGATCGTGCCCGCAAGCGTGCGCGTGGCGATTGTTGCTGCTGTCGTCCCGTCGTACACCTTGATACTGGCCGTGAAGTTGGGCGCGAGCGGGAGCGGGTTGATGGTGAGGGTCCCAACCACAAACTTGATCGCGTAGCTGGTCGCGGTTAGACCCCCCGGCGTAACCGGGTAGGCGCCAACCGGGCTGCTCTGAGTGGCTGCTGTTGTAAAGGTGAGACTGCCGCTAAGGGCACCGGGACCGTCACCGTTGACCCAGCCGCTGTAGCTTACTGAGAAGGCCGGGTTCGGTTGGCCGTAGAGTTTCGAAGCTGCGTTCGTCGTTACCGTCAGCGTCGCCGGGTTCACCGCCACGCTGCCGTTGAAGTAATTAAAAATGTAATTGCTGTCTACCGCGCCCGAACAGGTGCTTGCATAGGTGCCCACCGGACTCGAACTCGTCGCCGTGGTACTGCAAGTGGGTTGCGTGGTCAGGCTGCTCGCGTTGTCCCCATTCGCGAACCCGCTGTACAGAGCGGTGATTGCCGGCACGGTCCCGCCGTAGGGCATCGCGCCGCTGCTGGCCGTGATCTTTAGGGCCGCCGTGCTCACCGTCACGGTTCCCGGCGCGTAGGTAATCGTGTAATTAGTGTCGGCCGCCCCTGAGCAAGTGCTCGGATACGGACTACCGCTTACCGGGCTCGAACTCGTCGCTGTGGTCGAGCAGGCAGGCTTGGTGGACAGGCTGGCCGACGTGTCGTTGTTCACAAACCCGCTGTAGAGAGCGGTGATGGTCGGCACGGTTCCGCCGTAAGTCATAGTCCCGCTGCTGGCGGTGATTGTCAAAGCCACACGGCTCACCGTCACCGTGCCAGCCACGTAGCTGATTGTGTAATCGCTGTCAGCCGCACCTGAGCAGGTACTGGTGTAGGCGCCCGCCGCGCTTGAACTCGTCGCGGTCGTAGTGCAGGTCGGCGGGGTCGTCAGGCCCGTGTCGCCGTTCACGTACCCGATAATGGCGGGCGTGATCGTCGGCACAGTGCCGCCGTAGGTCATGGTGCCGCTGCTGGCGGTGACCGTCAAGGCCGCCGCGTTCACCGTCAGCGTCCCGTTGACAAACGCGAAGGTGTAGTTGGTGGCGGACAGCGTCCCCTGGGCGGCGCTGATCGTGTAGGCGCTCGCTGGACTGCTGGCCGTTGCCGTGGTAGTGAGGCTGGGACTGCCGCTCAGGACCGCTGCCGT
>QHZK01000041.1 GCA_003224635.1 Acidobacteriota bacterium
CGCACGGGCAGAGCGCCGGCTTCCTGGGCAAGACTTTCGATCCCTTCGTCCTGAACGCCGACCCCTCGGACCCGAACTTCAAGGTTCCCGATATGCTCCCGCCCGACTACATCGCCTCGGTCCGCGTCGACCGGCGGCGGAGCTGGCGCGACGAGATCGACAAGTCGGTTTCCTACTTCGAGTCGAGCCAGGACGCCAAGCTCATGGACTCGACCTTCAACCAGGCTTACACGCTGATGTCGTCCGCCAAGGCGCGCGAGGCCTTCGAGCTCAGGCAGGAGTCTGACGACGCGCGCAAGAAGTACGGGATGAACCGCTTCGGCCAGGGGTGCCTGCTGGCCCGGCGCTTGATCGAGCGCGACGTGCGCTTTGTGACCGTCAACATGTTTGAGACGGTCTTCAACGAGATCACCTGGGACATTCACGGGTCGGCGCCGTTCAGCCCCATCAGTTGCTATCGCGATCTGGTGGGTCCGATGTTTGACAATGCCTTCAGCTCGCTGGTCGAAGACCTGAACGACCGGGGACTGCTCCAGAACACGATGGTGGTGGCGCTGGGCGAGTTCGGGCGGACCCCCAAGGTCAATCCCGCGGGCGGGCGCGACCACTGGCCGCAGTGCTGGACCATTGTGATGGCGGGCGGCCCCATCAAGGGAGGGCGGGTGGTGGGGTCGTCGGACGAAATCGGCGGCGCCCCGCAAGACCGGCCCGTAAGCCCGGCGGAAGTGGCAGCCACGATTTACCACGGGCTCGGAATCCAACTGGACCTCGAGCTGCCCGGGCCGCAGAGCAGGCCCATCCGGCTGGTGGATAACGGCGTCGAGCCTATCATGGAGTTGTTCTGAAAGAAGTCTTCAGTTGTCAGTGGTCAGTTCTCAGTTTCTCAGCCCGGCTGTAGCGGCGCTCTGTGAGCGCCGTCGGCGGTCCCCCAGTGGGCAGGCTCAGACCCCGGCTACAACGCGGGCCACGACTGCGATCATTGCCAATTATTCCGCAGGGGAGGCGAAGGTTAAGCCATGACGGAGTTCTTCAAAAGAAAGTCTGCCCTTTTATTTCTCCTCGTCATCATCTCAGTAGCGGCCGTTCTGTCGAGCAGTTACCTGTTGTGTTCCGACGCCGCGCCAGCTCAGGACGACTGGTCTAAGGCGGCACAGAAAGCGCCTGAGAAGAAGGCTGCCTCGCCAGACACGAAGTCGGCTGCGTCGCTCCGGCCAGTTGCGGCTCACGCCCTAACGAAGGCTGGGCAAAAGGCAGCGGCGCTGCGCGAAATCAAGATTCTTCCCTCCGACGTCCCGCTCACCGGGCCTCGCGCGAGCCAGCGGCTCGTGGTGGAAGCGCTGTTCGACGACGGTCACCAGGAGGACGTAACTGCCCAGGCCAAAGTTTCTTCTGCTAACCCGCAGGTCGCCGCGCTTGACCTGGGATTCGTCAAGCCCGCCTCGGACGGCGAGGCCACGATTCGCGCGAGTTTTGAGGGACACGAGGCCACAGCGCACGTGCGAGTGAAGGATTCCGCCGCGCCCTTCGTGTGGAGCTTCCGCAACCACGTCCTGCCGGTGATGACCAAGATGGGCTGCAACTCGGGACCTTGCCACGGCGCCGCCGCGGGCAAGAACGGCTTCAAGCTGACGCTCCGCGGCTATGACCCCGAGGTTGACTACTACACGCTGACGCGCCAGTCGCTGGCGCGACGCACCGAAAGGCTCGAGCCCGCCAAGAGCCTCATCCTGCTCAAGCCCACGCTCACGATTTCCCACGGCGGCGGACGGCGGTTCCCGGTGGGGTCGCCGGAGTACCAGGTGATCTCAGGCTGGATTGCGGCGGGGATGCCGCCTCCCCAGGACTCGGACCCGCGCATCGAGGACTTGGAAGTCCTGCCCCGGGAGGCGTCATTGCGTCGCGACGCCGAGCAACAGTTGCTGGTGCGGGCCAAGTTTTCGGACGGCCACGCGGAGGACGTCACCCGTTGGGCGAAGTTCACGAGCGGCGACCTGGGAGTGGCCAATGTCGATGGTTCCGGCCGCGTCAAGATGAGCGGCTACGGCGAATCCCCCGTGACCGTCTACTATCTGAGCCATGTTACCTTCGCGCGGGTGAGCGTGCCCTTCCCGGCCGTCATCGACAAGGCCGTGTTCCAGAAGGCGAAGCGCAACAACACCATCGACGACCTGGTGCTCAAGAAGCTCGAGACCCTGCACATCCCGCCTTCCCGACAGACTACGGACGCGGAGTTCATCCGGCGCGCATATCTGGACACGGCGGGCATTCTTCCCACGGCAGCGGAGACCGAGAAGTTTCTGGCTGACCGCTCCCCCGACAAGCGGGGCCGCCTCATCGACGACTTGATCAAACGGCCGGAGTTCGTCGACTACTGGGCCTACAAGTGGTCAGACCTGCTGCTGGTCTCGAGCAACAAGCTTTCGAGCGAGGGGATGTGGAGCTACTACAACTGGATCCGCCAGAGCGTCGCCGCCGACCAGCCCTGGGACCAGTTCGTGCATGAGATTGTCACCGCGACTGGCAACGCCCGCGAGAGTGGCGCCGCCAACTACTGGGTCATCCACCGCGACCCGACCGACATCGCGGAGAACATCACCCAGGCGTTCCTGGGGACCACCATCACCTGCGCTCACTGCCACAACCATCCGCTCGATAAGTGGACCCGCAAGGACTACTTCGCCATGGCCAATCTGTTTTCTCGCGTGCGCCTGAAGACCGGCGAGCCGGCGACCTCGAAACCCGGTTCCGGAACCATTCTCCAGGACGTCACCGTGTACTCCAGTCCTACGGGTGAATTTGATTATCCGCCCCTGAACCGGCCGCTCCAGCCGCAGCCGTTGGACGCGAAACCCCTGCCGCTCGACTCGCCCGTCAACCGGCGCGCATACTTTGCCGACTGGCTGACCTCGCCGAGCAACCGGTATTTCGCCCGCGCGCTGGTAAATCGCGTGTGGCGGAACTTCATGGGCCGGGGACTGGTGGAGCCGGCCGACGACATGCGCTCGAGCAATCCGCCGAGCAACGAAGAACTGCTAAGCGCCCTCACCCAGGACTTCGTGAGCCACGGGTTCGACGTCAACCACCTGATCCGGACGATCATGAATTCCGCCACCTACCAGGCCGCGTCCGAGCCCACACCCGAAAACGTCCAGGATGAGAAATACTATTCGCACTACGTCATTCGACGGCTTCCGGCGGAGGTGCTCCTCGACGCCTTTTCCCGGGTCACAGCGGTCCCGGAGAAGTTTGACGGATATCCCTTGGGCATGAGGGCGCTGCAGTTGCCGGATACGGCGGTGGACTCTTACTTCCTCACCGCCTTTGGCCGCCCGGCGCGCCAGCAGACCCGTGAGAGCGACCGCACGTCCGAGCCGAGCATCACCCAGGCCCTGCACGTCATCAACGGGGACACTCTGAACCAAAAACTGCGTGCGTCAGGGGGCTCGGTCGACATGCTGCTCAAGCTCGGCCTTTCGGACGAACGGATTGTCGACTACCTTTTCTTGTCGGCTTTCAGCCGCTACCCGACAGACTCGGAGCGCCGCAAGATCGTCGAAGACCTCGAGCCCGCCGGGGCAAAGTCACCTGCCGACGGCGACGTCGACTCGCGCCGGGCCGCGGCTATCGACGTGGCGTGGGCGGTGCTGACCAGCGAAGAGTTCATGTTTAACCATTAGCTGTTCGCGTGGCATTTTTGGAGTGCGGAAGCTCGGTTCCGCTTTGGCCGGCGACGAGGGTCGAACTAGCAGCGTTTTCCGCGCCAGCAAGCTGCGCAACTACAAAAGCGGCGGCAAGCCGCCGCACTCCAAAGCTGTTCAGGTGGCATTTTTGGAGTGCGGAAGCTCGGTTCCGCTTTGGCCGGCGACAAAGGTCAAACTGGCGCGTTTTCTCCGCCAGCAAGCTGGCTCAACCCAAAGCGGCGGCAAGCCGCCGCACTCCAAGGCCCTTCGCTCCAGGTATTGCATCGCAAGGAATTCAGAGGACGCGAATGTCGACGACTCCACAGGCTGAGGGTCGAAGTGGCGCGGATGCGGCTTTGACCCCGGACCGAATCCTGCACGCGGGTTTCGCATTCTGGGGCGCGAAGGCGCTGCTGAGCGCGATTGAGCTGGGTCTATTCACCGAACTCGCTCGGAGCCCCTTGGACGCGGAGGGCCTCACCGGGCGGCTCGGGCTGCATCCTCGCAGCGCCCGCGATTTCTTTGACGCTCTCGTGGCGTTGCGGATGCTCGAGCGTCACGAAGGCCGGTACTCCAACGCTCCCGACGCCGACCTGTACCTGGACCGCGCCAAACCGACGTACATCGGCGGCATGCTGGAGATGGCCAACGCCAGATTGTATCCGTTCTGGGGCTCGCTCACCGAGGGGTTGCGCACCGGTCGGCCGCAGAACGAGATCAAGGGGGGCGAGAACCTTTTTGACGCCATCTACCCCGACCCGGCTCGCCTCCGCCTCTTCCTCTCCGCCATGACCGGTTTCACCATGCCGACGGCGCGGGCGCTGGCCAGAAAATTCCCTTGGGATAATTACAAAACATTTGTGGATATTGGAGCGGCTCAGGGCGCCGTACCTGTGGAGGTTGCCCTCGCGCACCCTCACCTCTCCGGGGGCGGGTTCGACCTGCCACCCGTTGGCCCGATTTTTAACGAATACGTCGCCTCGTTCGGGCTCAGCGGCCGCTTGCGTTTCTGTCCGGGCAGCTTCTTCACCGACCCGCTGCCTTCTGCTGACGTCCTGATCATGGGGCGCATCCTCCACGATTGGAACCTGGAAGAAAAACGCATGTTGATCAGGAAGGCTTACCAGGCGCTTCCCAAGGACGGCGCCTTCCTCGTGTGTGAGATGCTGATTGACGACGAGCGCCGGGACAACCTCATGGGACTGCTCATGAGCCTGAACATGTTGATCGAGACGCCCGGGGGATTCGACTTCACCGGCAGGGATTGCTGCAGCTGGCTGCGCGAGGCGGGATTCCGCGAAACGCGCGTGGAGCACGTCCAGGGGCCGGATTGGATGGTGGTTGGGATCAAGTAGGGCAACTCAAATGGGAGTAGCGTAACTTCCGCTCTTGGAAGTTGCGGCTCGGCGGCCCTTCCGAATGGAAAGACCGCAAGATTTGAACAGCGAATCTTGCGCTACGGCTACTTGGTCGAGGAAATCTGTGAAGGACTTGTCTGCCAATGAAACGCGGCGGCGGACGCTGGTTGCGGTTGGGTTTCTTCTTGCCGTGGCGCTCGCAACCGGAAGCGGAGTTCGACTCTCGCGCGGTGCGGCCGCAGCGCGACCGCGAACGCCTGGGCCGTCGGCTGGGCCCTCGAACGCCGCACCCGGCTTTGCCGGCCAGATCGAGCCCCTCCTGGTCAAGAACTGCTTGGCCTGCCACGCCAGCGCCACCAAAATGGGCGGGCTCGTGATGGAGAGCTACGCCTCGCTGATGAAGGGCGGAGCGCACGGACCCGTCATTGTTCCCGGCAAAAGCGGCGAGAGCAGGATGGTCCTGATGCTGGAAGGCAAGGTCCAGCCGCGGATGCCCTTCGGTGGCGACCCGCTTCCAGCGGCCGACATCGCCGCGATTAAGACCTGGATCGACGCCGGCGCCAAGGGACCCGCGCCGGGAGAAGCTGCGGCGCCCGCGCCCGCCTTGACCATCCCTGACATCAAGCCGCAGGTCCTCGTGGTCTCGCCCGTGGGATCGATCGCCTATTCGCCCGACGGCAAGCTCCTGGCCGTGGGCGGCTACAAAGAAGTGCGACTGATGGACGCGGCCAGCGGCAAAGCGGTGGCGACGCTCTCCGGCCACGCTGACTTGGTGCGATCGGTGGTCTTTAGCGCCGACGGTAAATGGCTTGCCGCAGCGGGCGGGCTGCCGGCGCGCTCGGGTGAAATCAAAATCTGGGACGTCGAGAGCCATCAGCTCCTTCGCACGGTGGAGGGTCACAAGGACTGCATTTACTCCGTGGCCGCGAGCCCCGACGGGAAAATTGTAGCCTCGGCCAGCTACGACAAGCTGATCAAGCTGTGGGATGTTGCGACGGGCAAGGAGCTCCGAACGCTCAAGGACCACATCGACGCGGTCTTCGCCGTCGCTTTCAGCCCCGACGGGAAGCGCCTGGCCTCGGGCTCGCAGGACCGCACCGTCAAAGTGTGGGACGTGGCGAGCGGTCAGCGGCTGTTCACGCTGAGCGACGCCCTCGACGGCATCACGACGATTACTTATCACCCGTCCGGAAAGCAAATAGCCGCCGCCGGCTACGACAAGACGATTCGCGTGTGGGACCTCACCGACAAAGGCGGGACGCTCGCGAACTCGATGATCTCGGACGAGGACATCATTCTGCAGCTGGCTTATTCCCGCGACGGCAAAGTGCTGGTCTCGACCTCGGCGGACCGCTCGATAAGGTTTCGCGACGCCGTCACGCTGAATCCCATCAAGGACCTGGACGATCAACCCGACTGGGTCGAGGCCATCAGCATCAGTCCTGATGGAAAGTGGTTGGCTGCGGGACTATACAACGGCACCGTGAGCATTTACGATTGCGCGACTTACAGCCAGGTGCTGGGTCCGCTGGTGGCCTTTGAGCCTTACAAGCCCGCGACCACGACCGCGGAGTGAGACAGCAGTAGGCAGTAGGCAGTAGGCAGTACGCAGTAAGCAGTGGGCAGTAAGCAGTGGTAGCGCAGGACTTGCCTCATGACGAATAAACCAAACCGCTTAATGTCTGCGCTCGCCCTTTTCATTTACGGCAGCATAATTCACTTGCTTCTGTTCAGGCTATATGTGCGCTGGGCCTACCGGTCATCGTCGAACAGGTCGTTTGTCGACCACCCCCTGACAAACGGCGCGATCACGCTTCTGGGAGGCGTCTTCGTGGCTCTTTTGATGCTGCGTTTGCTCCGGAAAGGGCGAGGTAAAACCTTTTTGGTCATTTTCAAGGCGGCCGCCCTTGGAGCCGTGGCAACCTTACTTACCCTACAGACTTTGCTCGTTCTTACCGGGTTATGGCTGACTCTGCATTCCATGGGAGGGCCTTATGATGACGGTTTGACTCTTCCGGGTATGTTCTTTCTCTCCATGGTGGACATTGAAACATATGGATTAGTGGTTATGTTTCAGAGCATTCCATTCGCCCTAGGACAGGGCGTGCTCGGCGGGGCGCTCGTTGTCTGGCTCCGCAAGTTCTTCCAACTCAGCCAGGCTTGCTGAGAGGCACTCAACAGAATTGAGGGTTTGGCATCGGCTCTCAAACTGCTATCGCCGGAGTTAATCATGAAACGCACGATTATAGTTCGAGTTCTGGGAATCGTGAGCGTAGCCGCTCTATCGTTGCCGCTGAACGCGCAGCAGCCGACCATCCCGCCCACGATCAACAGCGTC
>QHZK01000042.1 GCA_003224635.1 Acidobacteriota bacterium
CACCTCCTGTCCCGGTATACCGGATTGAGGCTGCGGGTTCCAGGTCTGGTCGAAACGAGCCCCGTAGGTGACCGTAAGGCGTGGAGAGGCCTGCCACTTGTCCTGCCAGTAGAGGCCCAGTCCCGTCTGGTAGTTCGGGTCGAGCGTATTGGCTTTGAAAATATCCTGATCGTTCAAGGCGAAGCCCTGGACGAATTCAAACGGGTTATTGTTTTTGAAGTCCGCCAGAGTATTAAAGAAGTATTCGCCCCGCGACCAGCCGACGAAGATATCCTTGCTGTCCCGGAAGGTATCGACGTCGCCGCCGAATTTTATGTCGTGCTTGCCAAAAACGTAGTTGAAGTTGTCCTGCGCCTGGAGCTTGGCGTTGTCGTTATTGGACGGCAGGAAGAACTCCTGTCCGAAGACACCGGTATCCCCAATGAACACCGCCGGCGTATCGCCGTTCGGGTGGCGCGAACGTTTCTCGGCTGAGATCAGCAGCTTGACCTCGTTCACTTTGCTCGCCCCGAAAATACTGTTCAACGTAAAGACCGTGTTGACTCCCTGGTTGTCGAAGTGTTCGGTGTCGTCAAAGGCGTGGGCCGTCTCGTTTTGGCCGTTGCCGCCAGTAAAGCCATCGGTGTCGTTGCGCGTGAAAAAGGAACGCGCGCTGAAGTGCTCCGCCGGCGTTATCTGGTAGTCGTAGTGGACGAGCCCCGAAAACAGGTTCTGATGCTGCTGGTGCGGCCCCTCGAGCTGGGAGAGGTCGCCGATGTTGTACGGCGGCCCCACCGAGACGCCGTGAACGTCCTGGCCGAACTTGGTGATCAGCGGCCCGTGCTGCGCTTGCCGGTCCACCGCGAGGAACAGGAACTGCTTGTCCCTCACCAGCGGGAATCCCAGCGCGCCCCCGAACTGCTGCTGGCGATCGATGTTGGGCGCGAAACCGAGAGCGTCATTCGAGGTAAGGTCGTTGCCGCGATAATAGTAATGGGCGCTGCCGTGGACCTGGTTGGCGCCGGACTTGGTGATCACGTTGAGCAGCCCGCCCGTCGAGCGTCCGAACTCCGGCGCAAATCCGTTGGTCACCACCTGAAATTCCTGAACCGCGTCGAGGGGAATGGTGAAGTTCTTGGTTTCGAGCGACCCGAAGAACTCGCCAAAGAAATTGTTGGTGGTATCGCCTCCGTCAATCACGAGACCGGTGTAGTCGCTTTGCTGGCCGCCCAACCGGATGCCGCCGCGCAGTCCGGGCACCACTTCGGCCGACGGGCTGAGCTGCGCCAGGTCTCGATAGTCGCGCCCGGAAAGCGGCAGGTTGGCAACGCTCTCTGCACTAATCAACTGGCTCACGCCTTCCGCGGCGCCCGCCAAGACCTCAGGCTCAGCCGTGACCTCGACCGTCTGCGTCTGGCCCTGGATCGTCAGCGTAATATCCATCGTCAGGCTGTCGCCCACGTGCAGCTCGACGCTCGTGACCCTGGTGGCCGCGAAGCCCCCCGCTGTCACCGTGATCTGGTATTCTCCCGCAGGAACCTGGGTAAACACATAGGAACCCGAATCGTCGCTTGGAACTGTTCGCTCGAAGCCGGTCGAAGGACTGCTGAGCGTCACCTCGGCCCGAGGCACGACGGCGTGGTTGGGGTCGTAGACCGTGCCCGAGATTTCGCCCCGCTCCAGCGTCTGTCCCAGGGCCGTTGTCGCCGCACAGAAGGCAACCAGCACACAGGCCAAGTTGGCGATCCGCATGTTCATTTCTCCAGATTCCCTCCGGCGGTTCCGAGTCGTCGCAACCGGTCGCGGGATGGACTGTGCGCGCTTTACACGAAGGATTCTGAGGCTCGTACCTGGGGAACATCCGACGCCCGCGTCAGGACCAGGTGCAGATTGCCCGCTGGCTCGCGATCGACGATTCAGGGCGCCCTCCGCTCGGTTCGGCAACTGAACAGTCCGACTCGTGACGATTCGCGCGTAGCTGACGTGACCCAACACTCGACGCGGCAAAATCGTACACCGAGTATCCCCTCGAATTCAATAGTCCGGCGCGTTCGCTTGCGTTCGCGTGGGTTGCGTTAGGGGCAGCCACACTGCCTTGACCCATTCGCGGGTGCTATGTTACGTTGCCTTGGGGTCTGGTGGAGCTTCATTTCGGAGCCAATGGCGTGGCCACTCAGGTCAAAGTCGCCTTGAAGCGCACGGCGCTGAACGCGGCGCACAACGTGGCCGGCGCCAAGATGGTGGAATTCGGCGGCTGGGAGATGCCGGTCGAGTATTCCGGCATCATGCAGGAACACCTGGCCGTTCGGACGCGCGCCGGGCTCTTCGACGTGAGCCACATGGGCGAGATCGAGCTGCGCGGCCGGCAGGCGCTCTCCCTCCTCCAGTACATCACCTCAAATGACGCTTCGCGGCTCAAGGTTTGTCAGGCGCAATACTCCGCCCTGATGTACCCCAGTGGCAGCGTCGTTGACGATTGCGTCGTACACCGCCTCGGGGAGGACCATTTCTTCCTTTGCCTCAACGCCGCCAACACCGACAAAGACTTCGACTGGATCGTCGAGCACAACTCTTTTGACGCCGACGTCCGCAATGTCTCCTCCGACTATTCGCAACTGGCGCTGCAAGGGCCGCGCGCGGCAGACATTCTGGCCAAAGTCACAGACGCCGATCTCGCGGCGCTGAAATACTACTGGGTCTGCCGCGCGACTTGCTGCGGCGTAGAAGGGTGGCTCGCGCGCACGGGCTACACCGGAGAGGACGGCTTTGAGTTTTACTTTCCGCCGACGGAATCGGAACCCGTGTGGGAGAAGCTGCTGGCCGCGGGCAAACCCGAGGGTTTGATCCCGGCGGGGCTCGGAGCGCGAAACACGCTGCGTCTCGAGGCGGCGTACCCGCTTTACGGCCACGAACTCGATGAAGAGACAACCTTGCTCGAGGCTGGCCTCGGCTGGATTTGTAAGTTCGACAAAGAAGTTTTCATCGGGCGCGAGGCGCTGCTCGAGCAGAAGCAGCACGGCATTCGGAAGAAGCTCGTGGGACTTGAAATGGCTGGCCGCGGCATTGCCCGTGACGCCTATCCCGTCTGGATTGACAGTAGGGTGGTCGGACGCGTCAGCAGCGGCTCCTACGCCCCGTATCTCAAGAAGAACATCGGGCTGGCCTACGTGCCACCCGAGTACGCCGAAACGGGCCGGGAAATTCAGGTCGAAATCCGCGGCAGCCGAGTGGCGGCGCGACTGGCGCCTTTACCGTTCTACAGGCGCTCCAGGGCCTAAAAGTTTGCGGATGCCCGAGCTCGGAGACGAAGGTCTTATGTATCCGCCGGAGCTTCTGTACACCAAAGATCACGAATGGATCCGGGTGGACGAGTCCATCGGGACCATCGGCATTACCGACTACGCACAACAGCAGCTAGGTGACATCGTGTTCGTCGAACTCCCCAAGCCGGGCGACCACGTCACCGCGAAAGAGACGTTTGGGACGGTTGAATCCGTGAAGGCGGTCTCGGAAGTCTATTCTCCTGTTACCGGTGAGATTGTCGCAGTCAATTCAAAGCTTCAAGACGCCCCCGAAAAGATCAACGCCGACCCTCACGGCAATGCCTGGCTGATCCGCGTGCGGCTTGCCGACCACCATGAAATCGAGGCGCTGATGACAGCGGAACAATACCAAGCCTACCTTAAAGAAGAGGCCGGCCACTAATTATAATGCGCTACCTCCCGAACTCTGACGCCGATCGCGCCGCCATGCTGCGCGCCACCGGACACGAATCCATCGAAGAACTCTTCGCCCAGATTCCGGAGGAGTTGAGGCTTCGCGGCCGCCTGAACCTGCCCGGCCCGCTTTCGGAACCTGAAATCCGCGAGTTTTTCCGCCAGGCGGCGAGCGCCAGCGCGCGCGACTACGTGTCCCTCCTCGGCGCAGGTGCCTACTCGCACTTCCGTCCCGTGGTGATTGACGCGCTGATCTCGCGGGGCGAGTTTCTGACGTCCTACACTCCTTACCAGGCCGAGATCAGCCAGGGCAACCTGCAGGCGATGTTCGAGTTCCAGACGCTTATCGTGCAGTTGACCGGCATGGAGGTGGCCAACTCTTCGCTCTATGACGGCTCGACCGCCACGAGTGAAGCGGTCCTGATGGCGTTGCGCGTCAATTCCAACGGGTCCGGCGGGCGGCGCAACCGAATCGTTTGGGCGCGCACCCTCCACCCTGAGTACCGCCAAGTGGTGGAAACCTATGTCCGGCACCTTGGTGTCGAGCTGCATGAGCTTGGCTACACAGAGTCAGGCCAGATCGATCTCCGCGAGCTTGATTCCGCTCTGAACGACGCGAACGACGCGTCCGCCGCGGTCGTGGTCCAATCGCCGAATTTCTTTGGGGCGGTCGAGCGCACGCGGGAAATCGCCGAGATCACCCACAAGCACGGCGCAATGCTGATCGTAAGCGTCGCGGAACCGCTTTCGCTCGCCCTCGTCAAGCCGCCCAGCGAGGCGGACATCGTCTGCGGCGAAGCGCAGTCTTTCGGCGTGCCCGTGGCGTTTGGCGGCCCCTACGTGGGCTTCCTCGCCACGCGGGACAAATTCATCCGCCAGATGCCGGGCCGCCTGGTGGGCCAAGCGCATGACACCGAGGGGCGTCGCGGCTTTGTCCTCACGCTCGCCACCCGCGAGCAGCACATCCGGCGCGAGAAGGCCACCTCGAACATCTGCACCAGCCAGTCTCTGTTTGCGCTGGCGGCCACAATTTATCTGTGCCTGCTCGGCAAGAAAGGCTTGAGGATGCTGGCGGAGCATAATCTCGCCAAGGCCCATTACGCCGCCGGGCAACTGCGGTCGGTCCCGGGCGTCTTGACACCTTTCACGGGTCCGCACTTCAATGAATTTGTCGTCAGAGCGCCCGGTGACGCCGGGGACTTGCTCGAGGCCCTGCGGGAGGAAAAGATTATCGGCGGATTGAATCTGGAGCGGTTTTATCCTGAGCTGAAGAACCACTTGCTCGTCTGCGTGACGGAGACGGTGAGTAAGTCGACCATCGACCGCATGACCGAGGTGTACCGACAGTTTGCGGCGGGATTCGGGCGCTCCGGTGGCGATTCGGAACTTCAGGCCGCTCCCGCCGGCCACGACCGGTAGGGAGCACCTTGACGGTGCTCCCGCTAACGCGGGAGCGCGGGCGTCTCGCCCGCAGGTCTTCTGCTCGGCGAAGGGCGGCCAAGACGGCCGCGCTCCCAGCCCTACAGGACCTATGGAGAATCGCATCAAGCACGCGCGGCCGCACGTCACTCGAAACGAAGCCCTGATTTTCGAGCGCACGTCGCCCGGAAAATCCGGCGTTGAGCTTCCGCCGCTCGACGTTCCAGCCGTTGCGCCCGAGCAGGTCCTGGGTCAGGATCTTGTGCGTTCTGAGATCGAGGGTTTCCCGGAGGTCTCGGAAGTGGACGTCATCCGGCACTTCACGCGGCTCTCCACCTGGAACTATGGGATCGATACCGGGCTGTACCCGCTCGGGTCCTGCACCATGAAGTACAACCCTCGGATCAACGAAGCCGTGGCGAACCTGGCGGGGCCCGCGACGGACCACCCTTACGCGCCCGAGCCATTAGTGCAAGGGTGTCTCAAGATCCTGGCGGAGACGGCGGACTGTCTGGTTGAGATCACCGGCCTCGACGCGGTGTCCCTGCAGCCCGCGGCGGGCGCGCAGGGCGAGCTTACCGGGCTCCTGATAATTCGGGCCTGCCTCGAGGACAGGGGCGGCGCACGCAAATACGTGCTGGTCCCCGACTCCGCGCACGGCACCAACCCCGCCAGCGTCACCATTGCGGGATACCAGGTGAGGGCCCTCAAGTCGAGCGACCGGGGCTGCGTGGACCCGAGCGCGCTCGCGCAGGCCATGACCGAAGAAGTAGCGGGGCTGATGTTGACCAACCCCAACACGCTCGGCATCTTCGAAACCGAGATCCGCGAGGTCTGCCGGATTGTGCACGCCAAGGGCGGACTGGTCTACATGGATGGCGCCAATATGAACGCGCTGGTGGGCGTCGCGCGACCCGGGGCGTTCGGCGTCGACGTCATGCACTTGAACCTGCACAAAACATTTTCGACCCCCCACGGCGGAGGCGGACCAGGGTCCGGCCCGGTGGCGGTGACCGAGGCGCTCGAGCCCTACTTGCCCGCGCCCGTCGTCGAACGGTCCGCCGACGGCACGTACCGCCTGTACTACGACCGCCCGAAGTCGATTGGCCGCGTACGAGCTTTTTATGGAAACTTCGGCATGGCGATGCGCGCTCTGGCTTACATCCTGGCCTATGGCCCCGACGGGCTCCGGCAGGCGACCGAAGATGCGGTCCTCAACGCGAACTACGTGATGACCCGGCTGGAAGACCTTTACGACCTTCCCTACAATCAGCCGTGCATGCACGAATGCGTGTTTTCCGACCGACGCCAGGCCGCCCGCGGCGTCCGCACCGGCGACATCGCCAAGCGGCTCATCGATTACGGCTTCCATCCTTACACTACGTCTTTCCCCCTCATCGTTCCGGGCGCCATGATGGTCGAGCCTACCGAGAGCGCCGGCAAGGAAGAACTGGACGCGTTCATCGACGCGCTGCGCTCGATTGCGCAGGAAATCGAGGAAGACCCCCGGTTTGTGTTGAAAGCGCCCCACACCACCCGCATCAGCCGCCTGGATGAAGCGACCGCCGCGCGCAAGCCCGTCCTGCGCTGGAAGCCCACGTAAGATCTCCGTCCCGAGCCCAACCCCGCACCAGTTTCGTTCTTCGCCCACTACATCTAGGGGTGCATTTCGGAGGTAGCCCATCTTGTTGGGTTTTTCCCCTTTACAGGCCCCGTCTTTGTGTGTTACTTAGTCTTTTGGAGTTTCCAGGGGATACTCGCAGAAGCCTTACCGAAGTGCGCCAGCACGAGTGAGCGGGTTGAAGCGAGCAGAGTTCGTAGCGGCAACGGCCGTTTTTGTTGTCCCGCAGACACAAGCCAGAGCCGTCCCCTGCGCCTACGTTCCCTGCCGGGCCAGTCCTGCCACTGACTTACGGGTTTTCAAGGAGCTTCGATCCAGATATACAGCAACGCCCTGAGCGGAGGACTGTAAGATTGTTCAAATTGAAAAAAGTTGAGCTGCTCGGCTTCAAATCCTTTGCCGACCGCACTCGTCTGGAATTCGGCGAGGGCACGGTGGCGGTGGTGGGGCCGAACGGTTGCGGAAAATCGAACCTGGCCGACGCTATCAGTTGGGTTCTGGGCGAACAGAGCGCGCGCAGTTTGCGTGGCGAGCGCATGGCCGACGTCATCTTCAACGGCACTGGCACGCGTCCCCCGACCGGGATGGCCGAAGCCAGCGTGACGCTGATCGACCCCGAATACGTGGAAGCGCCGCCCAGTGGACCGGAGGAAGCCGCGGGCGCGCTTCCCTTCCCTGACGACGCGGCCACCTCGCTCGAGACAGGCGGCGACGCCGCCGGTTCAAACGGGAACGGCGCGAGCCCGGCCGGGCAGCGTCCCGCCCTCAAGCATCGCGCGGGTGAAATCATGGTGACGCGCCGCTTGTTCCGGTCCGGGGAAAGCGAGTACCTCATCAACGGCGAGGTCTGCCGGCTGCGCGACATCCAGGACCTGTTCATGGGGACGGGCCTGGGTCCGGAGTCCTACGCCATCATCGAGCAGGGGCGCATTGGCCAGATTTTGAGCTCCAAGCCTTCGGACCGCCGCGCCATTATCGAGGAGGCGGCCGGGGTCTCAAAATTCAAGACGCGCAAGCGCCTCGCTGAGGCCAAACTCGAGTCCTCACGGCAGAACCTGGCGCGCATCACCGACATCCTGACGGAGGTTACGAAGCAGATAGGCTCGCTCAAGCGGCAGGCCTCTAAGGCGCGGCGCTATCGGGAGATGCACGATGAGCTGCGCGGGCGCCTTAAAGTGGTCCTGACTGCCCGGCTGCTCGCGCTCGAGGCAAAATGCCGAAGGCTTCGGGAGGACGTGGCTGCGGTCCAGCGAGAATGCTCCCAAGCAGCGCAGCGGCTGGAAGAAATCGAGCGAGAAGAAAAGGCCGCAAGGCTTCAAAACGAGGAATTGGAGTCCCGGTTGATCGCGCTGCGCCAGTCGCTCGCCCAGCAAGACCTCGAGAGAGAGCGCCTGCACTCCAGAATCGAGCAGGTGCGCGAGCACTCGGCGAGCCTGCGGGCGCGCGCCGAGGAAGCTTCGGCTGAGGGCCGCGCGCTCGAGACCGAGATCGCAGCGCTCGAACGCGAGAGCGGCGAGCACGCGCGTCTAACGGCGCAAGTCCGCGAGGAGTGGGCCGCGGCGGAGGAGGCGGCGCGCCAGTGCCTCACCCAGCGTGACGAGCGGGCAGATCAGCTTTCGGGCCGCGAAAACCAGCTTGAGACTTGCCGTCAGGCGCTGCTCGTGACCGTCAGCCGCGCCGCCGACCTTCGCAATCAACTGGTGAAGGCGGACGAGATCGGCCTGGCGCTGGACCGCCAGCTTTCGCGCACGGAATCGGAAAGGTCCGCCATCGAAGAGGAGCACAGGCGGCTGGCCGCGGAAATCGGAGCTGCGGGACTCGAGCAGCAACTTCAAGAGGGCGCCTTGGCCGGACTCGCCCGTTCGTTTTCGGAAGCCACCGCAGGGCTCGAGAGCGCGCGAGCGGAGGAGTCCCGGCAGCGCGCCGAGCTCGAAGCCCTCAGGCGGGAATTTTCAGCGGCAGCGGCCCGGAAGCAGGCGCTCGAGGAATCGCTGGCGCGCCACGCTTACACTACGGAGACCGTACGGCGTCTGCTCGCGGGACCTATCCCCATCAACGGCCACCAGTTCCGACCTCTGGGAGTGCTGGCGGACTTTGTGGAAGTTTCGCCGGGCTATGAAGAAGTTGTGGAAGAGTTCCTTAAGGCCGAGCTCGACTACGTTGTGGTCGAGCGCCATGAAGAAGCCCGGTCCGGGATCGCGCTGCTGAAGAGCGAGGGATCGGGACGTTCGACGTTTTTTGTAACCCAAATGCCCTCGAAGAACGACGGCCATTCGGGCCCTGACGACGCGAGCTCGAGCGACGGCATCTTGAATGCCGAAGGCGTGCTGGCTGCTCTGAGAGACCTGGTGCGCTTCGAGCCGCGCCTGGGCCTTAACGGTGACCTGCCTCTCGAGACGCTGCGGAGCACGTACCTGGTCGAGGACGCCGCCGCCGCCGAGCGCCTGGCCGCCGCGCACCCCAAGAGCCACTTCCTGACGCGGACCGGCGAGCACTACCACCACCGGCTGGTGTCCGGCGGGCGCGGGGCGAGCGCCGGCCCGCTGGCGCTGCGAAGGGCCTTCCGCGATCTCGAACGGCGGACTGCCGACCTCGAGGCGAAACTGCGCGGCGTCGAGGGCACAGCCGCCGAAGTCGCGGAGCGGGCCGCCCGCCTCGACCAGGAGCTGCGTCACCTGACCGCAGCGAAGCTCGAAGCCGAAAAGAAGGCGGTCGTATCGAACGAGAGGTCGCGGCAACTCCGCGAGGCGCTGGACCGGGCCGGCGAACGGCTCAGCCTTCTCCGGACGGAGGCAAAATCTCTCGGCGAAGAGCGCGAATCGGTCGGCGCCCGGCAGGTATCTTTGCGCGGCGCGCTCGACTCGGCGGCCGAGGAGCAAACCCAACGCGAGCAAGAGATTGCGCGGGCGGCCGGTGTGGTCCGCGAGTTGCGGGCGAAGATCGACCAGCTCGCAAACGACCTTGCCCAGGCTCAGGCGCGCTCGAGCGCGCTCGAAGAGCGGACCCGCTCGGTGGAGGCGGAGCAGTCCCGGCTCCTCGCGCGGCAGCAGGATGCTCGCGCGAGAGTGTCGCGGCTCGGGGAACAGGGCGCGGGCTGGCAAGAGGAGCGACGCCAACTCGCCCAAGAGGATGAACGAGCCCGCGCGCGCCTCGCGGAGATCGAGGCCGAACAGGAGGTCGCGCGGCAAGAACTGGAGCAGCGCGAGCTTGAGGCTCAGTCGGTCCGGACGCGCCGCGATGAACTCGGCCCCTTGACCGACTCGGCGCGCTTAGAGTCCGACTCGCTTCGGGAAAAGCGCTCGCAGACGGAAGTCGCGCTGGCAAGGGCGGAGTCCGACTACTCCCACGGAGCCCAGCAGTGCCGCGAGGAGATCAAGGCTGATCCAGGGGCGCTGATTGCCGAACTGTCGGCAGGAGAAGGTCCTGAATCTGTACCGACCGGAGAGGCGCTCGAAACCGCGGAGCGGGAACTCGAGGAACTCAAGACCCGCATCGAGAACCTTGGGCCAGTCAACATGATGGCGCTCGAAGAACTTCAGGAGGCTGAGGAGCGGTTCTCCTTCCTCGAGACGCAGCGGCAGGACCTGCTGGCCTCGATCGACGACACGGCCCAGGCGATCCGCGAAATCGACCAGGTCTCGCGCCAGCAGTTCCTGGAAGCCTTCAAGGCCATTAACGCCTACTTTGCGGAGTCGTTCCAGACCCTGTTCGGCGGCGGAAACGGCCAGATGCGGCTCAGCGACGAGTCCGATCCCGAAAGCGGGATTGATATCGTGGCCCAGCCACCCGGAAAGCGATTGCAAAACGTCCTGTTGCTTTCGGGGGGCGAGAAGGCGCTCGCGGCGCTCGCGCTACTGATCGCCATGTTCCGCTATACGCCCAGCCCCTTCTGTATTTTAGACGAGGTGGATGCTCCGCTCGACGAGTCCAACGTCGACCGGTTCACGCGCCTGATCCAGCAGATGAGCCGGCACACTCAGTTCATCCTGATCACTCACACCAAAAGGACGATGGAGATCGCCAAGGTGCTGTACGGGGTCACGATGGAAGAGCCAGGCGTCTCGAAGCTGGTCTCCGTTCGCTTCGACGAAATCCATTCCGAGTTAAGTTACGCTCCAAGCCCGAGTCAAGCTTTCACTGTCAAGCTCTCCATGTGACCCGATGGGGCGTCACCTGCTCTTTTGGCGTTCGCTCACCCGCTTCGATCGACCGCGCATAACTTATTATCACGCCGGATACTTTTTTTTGTTGACAACCTCTCGCGTTGTTCTAAAATGGCGTCTGCCCTGAACATTGTTGTGACGCAACTAACCGGAAATCCAATCGTTCTCCAAACCCGTCTGCCCGGCGTGAAGCTTTTTTCACGAGGCAAGGTCCGGGATATTTACGAGATTGACGGCGACCGGCTTCTGATCGTTGCCACGGATCGCCTGTCCGCCTTCGACGTTGTGATGGCGGAAGGCATCCCTGACAAAGGCTTGGTGCTGACTCAACTCTCATGCTTCTGGTTCGAATTCTTTCGCAACGTTATAACCAGTCATTTTCTGACGGCAAACATAGCGGATTATCCCCCGGAGCTTCAGCCTTTCAGCGATCAGCTTGCGGGACGCTCGATGCTGGTTAAGAAGACGAAGCCGTTCCCGATCGAGTGCGTGGTGCGAGGGTACCTGGCAGGCTCGGGGTGGAATGACTACAGGAGGACAGGCGCGGTTTGCGGTATCAAGCTTCCCGCCGGGCTTACCGAATCGGTCAAGCTCGACCAACCGATTTTCACCCCGGCCACAAAGGCTCAGGAGGGTCACGATGAGAATATCTCCTGGGAAGAAACTGTGGCGCGGGTCGGCGCGAGCGCGGCGGAGCAGTTGCGGGAAAAGAGCCTCACGCTCTATGAGAAGGCGCGGGAGTCCGCAGAACACCGTGGAATTCTCATCGCGGATACAAAGTTTGAGTGGGGCTTGCGCGACGGCAAGATCATTCTTATCGATGAAGTCCTGACGCCGGATTCGTCGCGGTTCTGGCCGAAGGACAGCTACGCGCCAGGGAAAGCTCAGCCCTCATTCGACAAACAGTTTGTGCGGGATTATCTGGTCTCTGTCGGCTGGGACAGGCAACCGCCACCGCCTCCGCTCCCGCGCGAGGTGGTTGAGAAGACTGGCGAGAAGTACCGGGAAGCTTATCGTCTTCTGACTGGACATGCACTCAATTAAGTTCGGTTCCGCCCCTGGGGTCTGGAGCGCATCATGGGCACCTGGAACTGGCTCGACTGGACCCTGGTGGTGGTGCTTTTTCTGTCCGCCTTGACCGCGTTCGCAAAAGGGTTCATCCGTGAACTGATTTCCTTGGCGGCCCTGGTTGCCGGCCTGGTCATCGCAACACTGGAATACGAAAGGGCTTCGGTCTGGTTCGACGACCTGACGCGCTCTCACCAGACTGCGCAGGGGTTGAGTTTCCTGGCTCTGTTTCTCGGTACTCTGCTTGTCGGCGCG
>QHZK01000043.1 GCA_003224635.1 Acidobacteriota bacterium
CGTAGAGGTGCGTTCCGTCGAAGTAGCCGAGTCCGTGCTCGTCGCTCGGGAAATGGGACGGCACCCAGTCGAGCAGCACGCCAATGCCGCGCTGGTGGAGATAGTCGATGAGGTACATGAAGTCCTGGGGAGTCCCATAGCGGCTGGTGGGAGCGAAGTACCCGGTCGTCTGGTAGCCCCAGGAGCCATAAAACGGATGCTCCATGACAGGCATGAATTCCACGTGGGTGAAACCCATGCGTTCGACGTACCCGGCCAGCTTGGGCGCAATCTCGCGATAACCCAGCGGACGATGCTTCTCTTCAGGGACGCGCATCCAGGAGCCCAGGTGCACTTCGTAGATGGCGACGGGGCTGGTGAAACTGTTGCGCTCGCGCCGCCGCCCCATCCACTCCTCGTCTCCCCAAAAATAGTCCAGGTCGTAGACCACCGAGGCTGTCTTGGGCGGTATCTCGCTCCAGAAGGCAAACGGGTCGGCCTTTTCGACTCGATAATCGTCGCTATGGGAGATGACGTAGTACTTATAGCACGCTCCCGCCGAAACTCCCGGAACGAAGCCCTCCCAGATGCCTGACTGCCCCCTGGGACGAAGCGCATGACTCCGCCGGTCCCAGGAGCTGAAGTCGCCGATCACGGACACCTGTCTGGCGTTGGGCGCCCAGACAGCGAAGTAGGCGCCGCGCACGCCGTCGACCGTCATGAGGTGAGCGCCCAGCTTCTGGTACAGTTGATAGTGCGTCCCCTCGTTGAACAGGTGGAGGTCCTGTTCGCTCAGGAGGGACACGTCATGGCGCACCCGCGTTCCTGCTTCGCTTGGGCCCACGTGATTCGTTGTCATGACTCCTTTGTCCATAGTCCTTGGTCCCTTGTCGTCCTTTCTCCAGATGACGCGCGCTGGCGCTCGGTCTTATTTTTGCCTTTTGATTGTTGCCTTTTGATTGTTGCCTTTTGCCTTTTGATTTGCTTTTCTCGTCCTTCGCTCCGCAGCCGGTCTACCTCTCGCAGTGTGTCGAGCACCTGGGTCATGCGGAAGAACTCTTCCAGGCTGTAACGCGCTTTCCGCTGCCAGTTTGGACGCTGGTCCGTGGTGCCGGGAACGTTCTGCGGCTGGGACTCCCCCCACAAGTCCTCGATGTTGACCAGGACCACCTCAGCGCGACTGGCGCTCAGCAGCTTGAGAAAAGCGCGGGCCACGGACTCCGCTGAGGGGGAGGAGTTGTCGAGCCAGCCTCGACGCTCAAAAAAGCGGGTCAGCGATTTTCTCACGGCCTGCCGTAGTTTGCGCTCCGCTATCGCGTCGCGGCGGCTCAGGAAGCCGAGTTCACTGCGGTCTTCGATATCCAGGCCCTCCCAGAACGCCGCAAAAGTCGGCATATCGTGGGTATTGAGGCTCGCCACACAGTCGGAGGGAACCAGACGAAGCCTGCTTCCGCCCGCCAGCACGTACTGCACCACGTACATGCGCTTGATGTTGTGCCGCGCCATGGTCGGGTTGACGTAGCGCGGCACAGTGCCCAGGTTCTCCCCCACGATCAAAGACTTGTGGCGATGCGACTCGAGGCAGAGTATCGCGTAGAGCTCCTCGGCTGGGTACTGAACATAGGCGCCGTGAGCTGGTTCGAGGCCCTTTGGGATCCAGAAGAGCCGGTGAAGGCCCATGACGTGGTCGACGCGAAGCAACCCGGCGTGCCGGAGCTGCTGGCGGAGGCAAGCGATCATGTAGGCGTGCCCCCTCTGCCTTCTGGTCTCGGGATGGAGAGGCGGGAACCCCCAGTTCTGTCCGCCCGTGAAGAGAATGTCGGGAGGCGCGCCCGCGCTCATCTCGCCAACAAACGCTTCGCGGTGGCGCCACACGTCATAGCCCGCCGGGTGCAGGCCCAGGGGCAGGTCGAGGCACAGGCCCGGAGGCCGCCTGCGGGCCTTCTCCGAAACAGTCCTGAGTTGTTCGTCCGCCTGCCACTGTGCGTAGAGATGATAGCGTTTGGCTTCCTCATCGTAGTCGCCAGTCTGGAGCCGCCCCTCCCGCAGACGCTCGGGCCACTCAGGCCAAGGAGCGCGCTCGCGCTCGCCAACCGCCCGGAAGCAAGCGTAGTCCTCCGCCATCGGGTTGGCTTCGAGAAACCGGCAGAAGGCCTCGTGCCGTCCGCCGCCGCCGTTGTCGGAAGGTCCAGCGCTTTCGCCAAAGAAGCAATTTGCCAACGGCTCCAGAATCTTCCGCTTGAGCGCCATTCCCCGGCGGTAATCCACCACGCGATCCGAGCGCAGGGACCTGAGCTCTTCCTCGGCCTCGGAAGCCTGGGCCTGGGCCGAAGCGCACTCCCGGAGTTCAGGAATGCGCGTTATGTCCACATAGAACTCGTTCCAGAAAACGCGGCTGGCAGGCGCGTAAGGGCTCGGATCAAACGGCTCATCCAGAAAAGTCGCGAGTAGCGGCAACGTGGCGATCGCGCGAGCCCCCCGACCGTTCGCCCAATCGAGCAGAGCCTCGAGGTCCGAGAAGTCGCCTGCTGCCCAGCTCCGGTCGGACTGGAGCGCATAAAGCGGAAGGAAAACACCCCAGCTCCCCGCAGATTGTGAGTCTCGGTCTCCATAGGCCCGCGTAGGTGCGGAAACGATGAGCGCCTCAGCGGTTCCCTGGGGCATTTCTAAGCTGAGCCGATGATGGCCGAACGGCTGCTTTCCGGGAAGGCTCAACCCTTTGGCCACATAGCGCACTCCCTCAATTTCTTCCATGCGAAGCGTGCGCAGGCGCGCAAGGTTTAAGGTCCAGGCGCGCGTTTCTCCGTTCTCGAAGTCCAAACGACATGCCACCGGCCCGGCTGCCCGGTCTTGTGGTAACCGCAGCTCCACTGGCGCGGGCCCGCCGTCCCACGCCACAACCACCGGCTCGAGTGGCCGCTGCCATTCCGCCTGGTGTCGCTCTCGCCAAGCGGCAGCAACGTCGCGCAGCCGCTCAATCGGAGCGCCCAGGGAGCGCAGAATTGCCCTCAGTCCTTCCGGGGAAGCGAACGTTCGCCGACCGCGGAGGTCGCGCCGAGTAGTTTCCACTCCGTAAAGATGGGCCAGCCGGCGCAAGTCCTGGATTTCCCGTTCAGCACTCACCCTGCGAACTCCAGTAGTAACTGCGGAATGGCGTGAAGAGGGACCCGGACCCAGTCCGGCCGGTTGTTGAGCTCATAAGTGACCTCGTACAAGGCCTTTTCGAGCAGGTACGCGCGCACCAAGACGTCGATGTCTTCGATGGAGCGGGGGACAAAGGCCGCCGCGCCCGCCAGCTCCATGTAGGACTTCAGGAACGCGGACGATACCCACGAATACCAGCGGCGCGCCCAAGGCTCAAGGGCAGAAATGTCATCCGGCTTCGCTCCCTGGACTCCTCCAACGGTCTGCTTGAACAGGGCCATGAACGACGCATAATGGAAAGATCGCAGCATGCAGGCGACGTCCCTCAAGGGTGAGCGCTTGATCCGCCTGTCGCTGATCGAGCGAGAGGGTTCTCCCTCGAAATCGATGATGACAAAATCCTTACCCGTGTTGAGCACCTGCCCGAGATGGTAGTCGCCGTGGATACGGGTCCGCATGGCGATGACCTTGCGCTCAATCACGCACCGAAAGCGCTTGTTGACTTCTCCTTCCAAACCCAGGACCTCGCTCCCGAGGCCGCGCACCGGTTCCGGGAGCGTCCTGAGGTTCTTGCGAAGCAGTTGGAACGCCTGGGAGGCCACGTTGCGCATGGTCTGGTAAATCGAGCGCTGGTAGAGCACGGAAAAGGGCTCGGGAACGAAGCTCGGGTCCTGCGACTCCGAGGCGAGCGCCAAGTGCAGTTCTGCCGTGCGCTGTCCAAGGAGCCGGGCCTTTTCCATGTAGCTGCCCACAAGTTCATGAGCCAAGGGCGGGAGCGCCTCCTCGAGCAGCGCAAGCGGCGCTTTGCCCGGCGCCGGGAGGTCGTCGGGTTGCGTGGGACGGGCTGCGACCTGCTCAAAATACTGGTCCAGCGCGTCCAAAGTGTACTGCCAGGCGTCGCCCTGATTCGGCACAAAGGCCTGCATGATGCCCAGGCTCATCGGCTCGCCGTGACCCCGGCGATAGACCAGGGTTCCCGCCGGGGACGGGAAATTCGTGAAAGACGTGCGCTCGCTCAAGAACGCGCTGATCTCGACGTCAGGATTAACCCCTTCCTGAAGGTGGCGGAACAGCTTTAGGACCAGCCGGTCTCCATACACGATCGAAGTGTTGCTCTGCTCGGCCCGCATGATGGATGGCTTCAGGGAAGGCGCTTCGAGGCCGCGCACGCGGCTGAGCGCCCGGGCGGGCAAAGCCAGGACCTTGCCGGCAGCACCGCTGAAGCGACGGCGCCTCTCGACCGCTTCGAGCAGGGCGGTGGCAAAACTCTCTTCAGCCAGCGCGCTGTAAAGAGTCCCCGTTCCGGAGGGGGCCTCCAGGCGAGCGATGACCGCGCGAGGCTCGCGTTCTAGAACCGCCGCTGCCGCCTCCTCCACTGCGAAGGTTATGGGAAGGACGTAGGTTTCAGGATCCCCTTCCTTGTAGACGACCTGGATCAGCGTGATATACGCCTTCGGCGATGTGTTGCTGACCGGGATGACGTCGACGATCTCCGTGTAGTCGATCGAGCGCCCTTTCCCTCCGAACCATCGCCGGGCGCGCAAGAAGACGGGCAAGACCGCCTCCAGAGCCCGCCGGTTCTTGTCTTGAAAGATGCTTTCAAGGTCACTCGCCACTGTCGGCACCGCGAGAAGCGGAACGTGGTCTTCCGGCTCGGCGGCTTCAACGTCGATTTCAGCCACCCGCTGCGGCTCCAACCTGAACCAATAGAGAACATGCGGACCCAGAGTGATGAAGTACGGCTGCGCGCCAATGGGAGGGAACTCCGTGTGGCCGAACTGCTCGACCGGCGCCATCCCCTTGAACGCACTGAGGTCCAGCTCTGCGTACTGCGCCAGACGCGACAAGTTCGCCACCACCAGCAGCACTTCATCCTGGTATCGGCGGATGAAGGCCAGCACCTTGCGGTTATCCGGGTAAAGGAATTCCAGCGTTCCGCGGCCAAAGGCCTTGAGCCGCTTCCTCTGGGCGATCAGACGCCTCATCCACCACAGGTGGGAGCTCGGATTCTTGAACCGCGACTCCACGTTGACAACTTCATAGTGGTATTCGGAGTCCGCGATAACGGGCAGATAGAGGCCCTGGGGGTTGGAGCGGGAAAAGCCCGCGTTGCGGTCCGCACTCCACTGCATAGGCGTACGGACGCCGTTGCGGTCGCCCAGGAAGATATTGTCCCCCATCCCGATCTCGTCCCCGTAGTAGACGACCGGCGTGCCCGGCAGCGAGAAGAGCAGGCCGTTCATGAGCTCAATCTTATTCCAGTCGTTCCCCAGCAGCGGATGGAGACGGCGCCGGATGCCCAGGTTGATGCGCGCCTGGGGGTCGTGGGCGTAGACCCGGTACATGTAGTCGCGCTCCTCGTCCGTGACCATCTCCAGGGTGAGCTCATCATGATTGCGCAAGAACAGGGCCCACTGGCAATTCTCCGGAATGGAGGGCGTCTGAGCGAGGATATCGATAATAGGGAACCGGTCTTCCATGCGCACGGCCATGAACATGCGTGGCATAAGCGGGAAATGGAAAGCCATGTGGCACTCGTCGCCGTCCCCAAAATACGCCGTGGCGTCCTCGGGCCACTGGTTGGCCTCGGCCAAGAGCATGCGGCTCCGAAAATTGGCGCCAACTTCTCGACGTATATCCTTGAGCAGGGCGTGCGTTTCCGGAAGGTTCTCGCAATTGGTGCCTTCCCGCTCGTAAAGATACGGCACGGCGTCCAGCCGCAGCCCGTCCACACCCATCCCCAGCCAGAAGTTCATCACCTGGACGACCGCCTTGCGCACCAGCCGGTTATCGTAATTCAGGTCCGGCTGGTGGTGGTAGAAGCGGTGCCAGTAATAAGCATTGGCCACGGGGTCCCAGGTCCAGTTCGAACCCTCGAAGTCCTTGAAGATGATACGCGTCTCCTTGTACTTCTCTGGCGTGTTGCTCCAGACGTAGAAGTCGCGCCAATGGCTGCCCGGGGGCGCTCGACGGGCGCGCTGGAACCACGGATGCTGGTCCGACGTATGGTTCAGGACCAATTCCGTGACCACGCGCAAACCCCGGCGGTGCGCTTCCCGCAAGAACATCTTGAAATCGCTTAGCGTGCCATACGCTGGGTGGACGTTCGTGTAGCTCGAGATATCGTACCCGTCATCCTTTAGAGGGGAAGGGTAAAACGGCAGAATCCAGATGGTCGTGACTCCGAGGTCGTGCAGGTAGTCCAACTTTTCAGCCAGCCCGCGGAAGTCCCCGATGCCGTCCCCATCGCTGTCGTAGAAGGCGCGGACGTGGACCTCGTAGAAGATCGCATCCTTGTACCAGAGCGGATCGCCGTCGAGCTGGAACGGTTCTTTTTCGCGGTTCTTCATGACCTATCGAAGTAGGCAGTAAGCAGTCGGCAGTAAGTAGTCAGCAGTAAAACAGGCGACCCCCACTCATTTTGTGCGCTAACGCGGACCGCTCGCCGATTACTGCGCCGCACTATGACGTGAACCTTTCCGGATGCCTGATCATGCCGTTCAGCATTCTTCCGACCTCTTCGTAGCCCGCGGTCAGCTCGCGGTGGTGTTCCTGGGAGAGATACTCACAGTCACGAGCAAAGTCCAACCAAACCAAAGTTTCCGTTGCCTCGGCATCGGAGTCAGCCAGCTTGCTGACGAACATGTTGGGATACTGACGTTTGCGATATCCTTCCGCAATATTCGCTGCGACACTCCGCGACGCGCGGCGGATTTGGCTTGTCAACGAGTACCGTTCATCCTGCAGAAATGTTTTGGACGCTTTGAAGATGTCCATGGCCAACCTGTAAGCCAATTGATAAACTTTCAGATCTCGGTAACCGCGAGCCTCCCTCTTTGGTATTCCAGATTCGGCCAAAGGCTCACCTCGAGCCTCAATCACTGCCTTCCTCCCTGCCTTCTGCTTACAGTATGCAGTCGGCAGTAAGCAGCCGGCAGTAAAACAGGGCCAACCCGTAAGCCAATTGATAAACCCCCCTCTGCTTACTGCCTTCTGCTTACTGCTTGCTACTTTCTGCCTACTGCTTTCTGCTTACTGCCTTCTGTTTGCTGCTTGCTGCTTTCTGCCTACTGCTTGCGCACGCGAAACACGTGGGCCGGCACCGTGCTCGGATGAAGCTCCACATAATTCCTCGGGCCACGCCACACGTAACGAGCATCGGTGAGCAAATCGTGGACCTCGTAAGGTTGCCGCGCATCAAGGCCCAACTCCTCGAGCGGCAGCGTTACCCATCCCGACTGCGTGTAGCGCGGGTCGAGATTCACTATTATTAAGATGACGTTTGAGAGGTCGTTGGTCGCCTTCGTGTAGGCGATCAGTTGGTCGTTGTCGAGTGGGTGGAAGCGCAGGCCGGCGTCGCGCGCGAGGGCGGCGTTTTCGCGCCTGGCGCGGTTGACGCGCGCGATAAGGCTATTCAGGCTGTCCGGCCGCTCGATCTCCCAGTGTTTGATCTCATACTTCTCAGCGTCCAGGTACTCTTCCTTGCCGGGGACGAGCGCCCGGTTCTCACACAGCTCGTAGGCCGGGCCATAGATTCCATAGTTGCCCGCGAGCGTGGCCGCCAGGACCAGCCGCGCAATAAAGGTGGGCCGCCCTCCGGTCTGAAAGGCTTCCGTCAGAATGTCCGGAGTGTTGGGCCAGAGGTGCGGGCGGAAATACTCCCGGACCTCGCTCCGGGTCAGTTCGGTGAAGTACTCCGTCAGATCCTGCTTGGTATGGCGCCAGGCAAAATAGGTGTAAGAGTGGGTGAAACCCGCCTTGGCCAGCCGATACATGATCTTGGGCCGCGTGAATGCTTCGGAAAGAAAGATCACTTCCGGATGCCGTTGCTTGGTCTCGCCGATCATCCACTCCCAGAAGGCAAAGGGTTTGGTGTGCGGGTTATCGACGCGGAATATACGGACGCCCTGTTCGATCCAGTAGTCCACGATGCTCTTCAGCTCTTCCCAAAGCTCCCGCCAGTGCGGCGTTTCGAAATCGAAGGGGTAGATGTCCTCATACTTCTTGGGCGGATTCTCCGCGTATTGGACGGTCCCATCCGGGCGGCGCCTGAACCATTCCGGATGTTCCCTCACGTAAGGATGGTCAGGCGAGCACTGGTACGCAATGTCGAGCGCCACGTCGATGCCGTATTCACGAGCCTTGGTGAGGAGCCGCTTGAAATCCTCCAGCGTCCCGAGCTGCGGGTGGATCGCCTTGTGACCGCCTTCGGGCGACCCGATGGCCCATACGCTTCCGGGGTCGCTCGGGCGGACTGCGACTGCGCCGTTCTTGCCCTTGCGATGCGTGACCCCTACGGGGTGGATGGGCGGAAGGTAAAGCACGTCGAACCCCATCGAGGCAACGTAGGCCAGGCGCTCCTCGCAGTCCCGAAAAGAGCCGTGTCGGTCGGGAGCGCGACTGCAGGAGCGCGGGAACATCTCGTACCAGGCGCTCGACCGCGATCGCTCCGGGTCCACAGCGACCTCGAGCTCGCGGTCATACGTGGCCGAAGAGCTCAGGTCGGGATACTTCGAGACCAGCGCCCAGAGCGCCGGGTGCAGGGCGGCGCGGCTGGCCCCATCGAGGTCCGTCTCGCGTTCGATGTTCAACTGTCGCGCCCA
>QHZK01000597.1 GCA_003224635.1 Acidobacteriota bacterium
CTTCGTGCTGCGCAAGACCCAGCGGGAGCGGCTGCTCGCCAAGTTGAAACAGGTGAAGGCCGCCCTGCGGGTACGTCTGCATCAGCCGCTGGCAGAAGTCGGGAGATGGTTGCGGAGCGTGGTACAAGGCTACTTCAACTATCATGCGGTTCCCGGCAATCTCGCCAGTCTCCGGAGCTTTCGGTGCGAGGTACGCAAGCGCTGGCTGCGAGCGCTCCGACGACGCAGTCAGCGGAGCGGGATGACATGGGAGTTGCTGGAGCGTTTTGCCGCCCAGTGGCTTCCGCTGCCCAAGATTCTTCATTCCTATCCCCACTTGCGTTTTGACGCCAAGTATCTGCGGTAGGAGCCGTATGCGGTAGCCCTGCTTGTACGGATCTGTGCGGGGGGCGTCGGGCAACCGGCGTCCCTACCGCGACGTCATGCTGCTTGAGCCCATAAGGTGAACTCGGTGAACTTGGTGAACTTCAACGGCGGCACTGGCGTCCGATATGTCCGAGACCCAGCCCCTCAAATAATAAGCGGCTCTTGTGCACTCGATGATCCTTCCATATCCCCGTCAGAGTTCACGGAGTTCCCAGCGCGGCAGAGCCGCAACCAAATAAGAAAGGCGTCTCGATTCCTGTAGGATGTGTTGGTTATCCAAAGACCACGCATCGGAGGAGGAACCGAAACGCCATGCAGGAGTTTATCGCAAAACACCGAGATGAGATTACGGGAGTACTTTCCGGGTTCGACCGACTGGTCTTTCGAGGGACCCTGCGGTCCCTCTCCCACGTCAACGGCATGGACATCTACTTGGCGATGAACAAGGTTTTGCGGAAGGACTTCGGTCGCCACGTGCAGCAGGTGAGCGAGCGGCTGAAGCAAGCTTCGCTGGCGGAAGCGGTCAAGCGGGGGCGGCCCGTCAAGTACTTGACTTCCCCGCAAGTGGACAAGGAAGCCTTGGTGCGGAAGATCGCCACCCAGGACGGCATTCGCCAGGGGTTGATTGGCGTCCTGACCTCGGTGGAGCTCTGTCGGAGTTTTGAGGTCTACCGCAATCGCGAGACGAAGCAGTTGGACTTGGTGCAGCGTTGGCGAAAATGTCTGTTTCTTTACCACTACTCGATTCATCCCCGCTGGGGTTTCATGCACGCGCGCATTCAAACTTGGTTTCCCTTCTCCATCCAGGTCTGCTTGAACGGGCGGGAGTGGCTGGCCCGGCAGATGGCGGCTGCGGGCCTGGGGTTTGTGCGGCAGGACAACTGCTTTCCCTGGGTGAAAGACTGGGCACGCGCGCAGCGACTGCTGAATGCACAGTTGCGAGTGAAGTGGGCGAGCCGACTGGACGAGGTCGCCCGACAACTGAACCCGGCGCACGAAGCGATCTTCCGTACCTTCGAGGCCCGCTACTACTGGACCACCTACCAGAGCGAGTGGGCCACCGATGTGGTCTTCCGACGCGCCGCGACGTTGCGGCGCCTCTACCCGCGGCTGCTGCACCACGCCATGACCACCTTGGGCAGCAGGGATGTGATGCGCTATCTGGGCCGACGCCTTCCGGCGGGCGGAGAGGTCCCGAAGAACTTTCACGGCGAAGTGGTCAGCGATCTGAGGGAGCGTGAGGAAGGGGTCCGCATCAAGCACGCCCTGAACGGCAACTCGGTGAAGCTTTACGACAAAGCCTTTACCGCGCTCGGGAGTGTGCTGCGCGCCGAAGCGACCCTGCACAACGGGGATGACCTGCGCGTCTACCGTCCCCTGGGAAGGCGACCCCCAAGGGGCGCGCGCTTGGCGGCGGATGCGACGCGGGATTGCCGACCTGCACCGGCGAGCTGAAATCTCGCGCCGAGCGACGGAGCGCTACCTGGACGCCTTGGCCGAAGTGGACGACGACACCACGCTGGAAGAGCTCATCCGGCGCCTGGGACAGCGTCGGCAGTGGAACGGACGCAGCGTCCGGGCTCTGCGTCCCTTCGCGGAGGATCGCCCTTGGCTGGAGGCGGTAAGCCGAGGGGAGTTCACCCTGAACGGGTTCCGTAACCGCGACCTGCAGCGAATCTTCTTCCCCCAAGTGGCTCCGACCCGGCAGGAAGCTCGGCGGCGCACCGCCCGCGTGGGTTACCGGCTGCGCCTCCTGCGAGCCCACGGCTTGATCCGAAAAGTTACTGGAACTCATCGCTACCAACTCACCACCTCTGCTCGCAAGGCGATTGCCGCTATTCTTACGGCCCTTCATTCAAGCGTGAAGCAGTTAACCCCTCTGGCGGCATAAAAAATGTGCGACCTGCAAACATTTCGAGATTTAGTAG
>QHZK01000044.1 GCA_003224635.1 Acidobacteriota bacterium
ACTGGCTCCGAACTGGGTCGAGCCGCACATCAACCTCGGGACGCTCCTCTACGAGCAGGGCGAGCTCCTCCAGGCTGCGGAGAGTTACCGGCGAGCGCTGGCGCTCGATCCGGCGAACGCGCTCGCGCACTTCGACCTCGGCAGCGTGCTCGACGAACTCAAGAATTTCGGGGACGCTTCCCACCACTTGCGTGAGGCTGTGCGCTTGAAACCGGACTATGCGGACGCCCACTATAACCTCGCTCGCGTCTTGGAAGAGCTGGGCGCCTATCGCGAAGCGCGCTCACACTGGCGCCGCTACCTCGAGCTCGATCCGAACAGCTCCTGGGCCAAGTACGCCCGCGAGCGGCTGAAAGCCTCAGAGCTGAAGCCCTCCCCCTGAGCCTCGCAAAAGAAGCCTCAGCGACTTGCGGCTAGACCCTGCTCCGAGACTAGCGGAGGTTGGTGAGATTTCTGGCGGATGCGCTGGCGAGCGCTGTAGCGCCGCGCTTTCCATCCCGGCAGGCTGTTCGACAACCGGAATGGCCGTTCCACACTTTTCTCTGATTGCCCATCGAGGCTAAAGCGCGACCACGCCCAGCACTTCGGCAACTTCATTGTCTTGATGGTCGACCAGGCATTGGAACGAGACGGAAACGACTTGCGGTGCTTGCCCCAGATACTCGCCATAGGCTCGGAATCTGGCAAGCTGTTCGTGGAAGCATTGAACGACGTCTATCTCCCTGCTTATCGTATGACCGGCGACTTCGGCAGGCTGGCGGGCCATCGCCGTCGCCGAGGCGGCCCCTGGTCCACGGCCCCTTCCGCCAAAGGCTTGAGTCTCAGTGGAGCCTGGTTCGTGGGTCATTCGTGGCTCAAGGTTTGTCATGCGAACGTTTCCTTAGTTTGGTCCTTACCCTGATCCCTAACCAAGCCCCTCAATCTTTCGCGCAAACTAATTCGCGCGCGTCGCAGGCGCGTCTTCACGGTTGTCACTGAAAGGCCGAGCATCTCACATGTTTCCCGGGTGGAGAAATTCTCCACGTCGCGCAACACGAGCACAGCGCGGGCGCGAGCGTCCAGACCTTCGATGGCCTCGCGCAACGCCCCCCACAACTCCGAGCGGGCGTATCGCTGCTCGGGGTTGTAGCGCCAGTCCCGGCTCTCTCGCCGCGTCACGCTCCGGTCATCGGCTTCAATCAACTCGTCGAGAGAGACCTGCCTGCCTGGACGCCTCTTGCGGAGCTTCATCAGGGCCTCGTTCAGCGCGATGCGGACCAGCCAGGTATAGAAGCGCGATCCTCCCCGAAAACGCCCCAGGTTCGAATAAGCCTTGATCAAAGCCTCCTGCCGCACATCCTCGGCGTCCTCGTGGTTGTGCGTGATGTTCACTGCCAACCGGTAGACGTTCTGGTTGTAGGGACCGACAAGACTGGCGAAAGCGTCGGAGTTGCCCGCCCGGGCAGCGTCCACCAGTACGAGCTCGTCAGCTAAGTGAGTCATTTTGAAAGGCCCTCGGAAGACTGCGCCGATGGCAGCCTCGCTTGCCAATCTTTTTCGATTTTATGGCAACCCACCGGCACGACGATAACCAAAAGGTTAGCAACTCTTTAAGTGATTGACGGCGAGTATCTTCGGGGGAAGGCGGGCGAATCTAAGGAGACGGATCAGGCATACGAAGTGGTAGTATTTACCAGCATAACCCCGCGGGCAGTGAAAAAGTTTCGCCTGGTCTCGGCGCAACACTTCAGTGAATCGAACTTCAGACCTCGCGGAAGGGCACGACTCTAGCCGTGCCGTGCCACGCTGACATCCTTGAGGAGGAGCGCAAGGCAGCCAAGAATCTCGCAAGTGCTTGATGACTCGACGGCGCAGATCCCTGCGGTCAGAATGACAGGCGGCAGCGTTTTTCAACGACGAACTTAGCCACTGAGAGACCTCACGGGCTAAAGGAACAAAGCCAGTTCGTCTTTCTCGTCACGACTAAAGCCGTGCCCCTTCCGCCTCCTGCGATGAAGACCCTTGCACGGCTGAATCGAGATGGCACTTCGGTGCCAATTCTTGGTAGCACCGAAGTTCTATTGTCAGCGGTGGGCAAAGCAGGAAATCTTTAGGTAGAGTGGAGTCGGCGGGCGGGTCAGGGTTTTGAGAAGGAGGCATATGAGTCGTCGGATCATCCTGCTGCTTTCCGTCGGAGTCCTACTCTTCAGTTTGACCGGCACTAAAACAAACACAAGCTTCGCCCAGACCGCAAGCGTGAAGCTTCCCGGCAAGATACAAAACGTGTTCCTGATCGTGATGGAGAATCACAACTGGTCATCGATCAAGGGCAGTTCCAACGCGCCATACATCAACGGGAGCTTGCTTCCTATCGCCGCCCATGCGGAGCGGTACAAGAATCCGCCGGGTGTCCATCCGAGCCTGCCGAATTACCTGTGGCTGGAGGCAGGGGGAAACTTCGGTATCGTGGACGACAACCCTCCAAGCGACCACCCCCTGACCTGGACCGACCACCTTGTTACCCGCCTCAAGAGCAGGGGCATCACCTGGAAAGCCTACATGGAGGGCATCACCGGCACGGCGTGCCCGCTTACAGACAACGGTAATTACGCGGTCCGCCACAATCCTTTCGTCTACTTTAACGACGTGACCAACGACCTTGATGGGAGCTCTGCCTATTGCATCGCACACATTCGGCCCTTGGCGGAGATCGCCACGGACCTTGCGACGGGCACGGCGGCCCAATACAACTTCATCGTCCCAAACCTCTGTCACGACATGCACAACTCCTGCAACGGCGCGAACTCGACCAAGCTAGGCGACGCCTGGCTGTCCGTGCATGTGCCCCTCGTTCTGGCCTCGACCGCCTACCAGAACGGCGCGCTCTTTATTACGTGGGATGAAGCAGGACAGGGCGACGGCCCGATCGGGATGATCGTGCTCTCACCCTTCGCCAAGCATGGCTACCGTAACTGGATCCGCTACAATCACGGCGCAACGTTGCGCACCTTGGAAATCATCTTCGGACTGGTACCACCGCTTCGCGGGGATATCTCCCACGACGCGGAGCTCAGCGATCTGTTCGCAACCTTCCCGTAAAAGGTCAGCCGCCCGCCGCCTGGCGCGGGGAGAGAAGATCGGTTACCTCTTCCACCCTCTCTCCCCGGCCGGCTTCTTGATTTACGACCCCATTTTCCCCGGAAGTAGGCTTCCGGCCCCTTAATGCACGGTCACCGTGACGCTTTGCGTCGTGCGACCGTATTGGTTGGTGGCGTAGAACGTGTAGGTGGTGGTTGCGGTCGGGAAGACGGTCACGCTGCCGCTCGCGCCGCGCACCGGCCCGACCGTAGGCGAGATGATGTTGTAGATGGCGCCGCTCTCATTCCAGCTCAGCGTCACGGGCGTCCCGGAAGTCACTGACGTGGCGCTGGCGGTGAAGCTCGAGATGGTGGGCGAGGGGCCGGTCGGGACGTTCGCATCGGTGTAAATCGTGCCCATCTGGACGACTTCGAAGTTCGAGGCCGTGATGGTCTTGAGCATGTTCAGATCGGTGTTGTTCCACCGGTCGTCCGGCACGCCGCTGATAAAGACCGCGCTGCCGTTGTCGGCCAGGATCATGCCATACCTCTTGAGCGCGGTCAGGATCACCTGATCGTCAGCCGGGAATCCAGAGATATCAAAGGCCGCCTTCAGGCGCAGGCGCGTGCCCATGGGAGGAGCGCTGGGGTTGGTCACGGTCGAGGCCCAATGCGAGGCCGGTGCGACAAAGGCCCGCTGCGTGGTCGGAACGGTGTAGCGGAGCGCGTGATTGATGGCGCCCGCCGCGACTTCGTCATACCGCGCCAACCCGACGAAGATGGGCAGGCCGGCGGCGTCCGCTGAGGTCCAGGTGTAGGGCCGCTGCTCGTTGATCGTCATGTCCCAGATGGCGGATGAGTCCGCGCTCCACGCGCCTTTCCTCGACTGAGAGGCGTGGTAGAGCTCGTACAGCCAGCAACCGCGCCGGTCGAGCGTCAGGACGTGCCGATCGCCGTTGCCGGGCTTGGGATAGCCTTCGATCAGCGCGTTCGAAGGGATGGGCATGGGCCCGGGGTCGCTTTCGTCGGCATACAGGCCCAGCGTCACGTTCACCATGGCCTGTGTGGCGGTATCCACAACCTGGTGGGGAATACCAATGGTTTGGCGCTGGAAGGTGCCAGCGCCGAAATCCGGATGCAAAGTGACCGTGGAGCCAATGAAGTTGATGATGTTGTCCGAGTTCGGGTCAACCGGCGCGGCCGAGATGTCCATGTTCCACAGGTTTGAGCTGGGAAATGGAACGAAGCCGTTCAGGCTGGCGCCCTGGCCCACGCTCATTCCATTGCAAGTGCCACTCTGCGCTAACAGAACACCGGAAGACGTGAAGAGAAGTTCAACCATCAAAAGCGGTAGCAGAATACGTCGCATAATTGTCTCCTTTCGGATCGGGTCTGATTTGGGCGGACCCTCGACCGAAGTCCGAAACCGCGTTTGCGATTCGGGCCTCCAAACCTTGGGTCTGGCGCCGGCGTATGAATCAGTCGAGTTATAACTTCACCGCAAACCGATTGTCAAGCCTTGGCCGGCTGGAGCGGCTGGAGCTGGACCCCGGACCGGCCTGCCCTCTGCCGTGTTACAATCGGAGAGTGACAAAGCGGACGCACGCATGGACCTTGGTCGTGGCGCTCTCCGCGCCGGGCCTTATGAGTACAGTCCAATCGATTGCCCGAGTCGGTGCGGATCCCTGCCGCGCCCCGGTTGCGTGCTGTTCGCACGCATGTCCGGTGCACGCGAAGAAGGCCGCTATGCCCGCGTCGTGTCCCATGGGCCCCGCAGGCCCTACAGATTCGATGGGCACGAGGGGCCCGACGGGCCCAGCGCGTTCCGGCTCGACGCAACCTCACGGCCCCGTCCTCTGCCCGTGCTCCGTTTCCCACTCGAGGTCCGCGATTGTGGCCACGCAGCCCGATTTCCGCTTCGACCTGCCGCGCTCGTTTTCACCACCCGCGCCAGTTCGTTCGCCGCATCACGCGACGAGCGCTTCCGCCTTGCTCCTCACCGGTCACGTTGATCCTCCCGAGCAGCCGCCGAGAGTCCTCTAGTTCTTTGCTCCTTTCCGTTTCGCGCTTTTGACGCGACCGACAATCGTTCAGGAGGACTCTCATGAAGCGCAGGCCGATTGGCCTCGGTGTCGCGCTGTGGCTGGTGCTGTGGCTGGTATTGACCACGCCAATGGGCGCGACCATAGTTGGCAACCTCCGCGGAATCGTGCACGATCCCCAGCATCGCCCTATCGAGGGCGCGCGGGTGACGATTCACTCCCGGACCTCGGACTGGTCCCGCGCCGCGCAGTCGAACGCGGACGGTGAGTTCGAGTTCAACACCGTCCCGGTGGGAGAGTACAGCATTGAAGTCGTGGCGCCCGGCTTTGCGACGTCCGTCCAGCAGATCACGGTCACTTCGGGGAGCGCGCCGGTGCTCCACTTTCCGCTCGACCTGGCAGCCACCAGGCAGGAGGTCCAAGTCTCGGCGTCTCCTGAGCTCGCCGGCACCGAGTCGTCAACCACCGAGAGCGTCGTCAGCCGCGAGGAAATCTCACGCACGCCGGGCGCCGACCGCACCAACAGTCTGGCCATGATCACCGATTATGTGCCCGGCGCCGTCGTGGTTCACGACCAACTCCACCTTCGCGGCGGCCACCAGGTGAGTTGGTTCGTCGATGGCGTTCCAGTGCCCAATACCAACATTGCGAGCAACGTCGGACCTCAGTTCGACCCGAAAGACGTCGACTACATCGAAGCCCAGCGCGGCGGCTATTCGGCGGAGTACGGCGACCGCACTTACGGCGTTTTCAACGTGGTCACTCGCAGCGGGTTCGAGCGCAACAACGAGGCCGAGATGGTGGCCGGCTACGGCAGCTTTCACTCGACGAACGATCAGATCAGCTTTGGGAGCCATACCGAGCGGTTTGCGTACTACGCGAGCGTGAACGGCGACCGCTCCGACCTCGGCCTGATGACCCCGGCCCCGAGCGTGCTGCACGATCAGGACAGCGGCCTGGGCGGGTTCACTTCCCTGATCTTCAACGCCACGCCCGGCGACCAGGTGCGGCTGGTCAGCTCTCTTAGAAGGGACCATTATCAGATCCCGAATACGCCCGAGCAGCAACTGCTCGGTATCCGCGACCTCGACCGGGAGAGCGACGCCTTCGTGAATTTTTCATGGGTTCACACTGCCGGACCCGGGCTGGTGCTGACTCTCTCGCCCTTCTATCACTTCAATCGGGCCGACTACGTTGGTGGCCAGGGAGACACTCCGCTCGTGCCCGATGACAATCGCGCCTCGAACTACGCGGGTTTTCAGGCCACCCTCGCGGCTGTCCGAGGAAGGCATAACGTCCATGCCGGAGTCGAGACCTTCGGACAGCATGACAACACAAGTTTCGGACTGCGGGCCACCGATGGCAGCGGTCTCGCGCTCAAGCAGCAACAGTCAATCTGGGGCAACGTCGAAGCCGTCTTTCTCGAGGACCAGGTAAAGGTGTGGTCCTGGTTGACGCTCGACGGCGGCGCCAGGCTCACTCGCTACTCGGGCTCGCTCACGGAGACCAGAGGCGATCCCCGTATCGGTGGCGTGGTTCGCTTGCCGGGACTGGGCTGGGCGCTGCGCGCGTCATACTCGCGGTACTATCAGCCGCCGCCTCTCGACACCGTGTCCGGCCCCTTGCTCAATCTCGCTCTTGAGCAAGGGTTCGGCTTTCTGCCCTTGCACGGAGAGCGCGACGAACAGCACGAGTTCGGCCTAACCATACCTTTCAACGGCTGGGTCCTGGATGTGGACAGCTTCCGCACCCGGGCGCGCAACTTTTTCGACCACGATGTGCTGGGCAACTCGAATATTTTCCTGCCGCTGACCATCGAGCAGGCGCGCATTCGCGGATGGGAAAGCACGCTTCGCTCGCCGCGGCTCTTCCATCGCGCCCAAATCCGTTTGGCGTACTCCCATCAATACGTCCAGGGACGCGGCGCCGTAACAGGAGGCCTGACGGATTTCTCCCCGCCCGCGGAAGGCTATTTTTTCCTGGATCATGACCAGCGCAATACGCTGAGCGGAGTGCTCTCGCTCACGCTGCCCCGCCGCTCGTGGGCCACGGCGAACGTTTCCTATGGCTCAGGTTTCCTGAATGGCGACGGACCTGCCCACCTGCCGGCACACACCACGTTCGACGTTGCGCTGGGGAAGTCAATGGGCGAGAACTGGTCGGTCGCGCTAACGTCTCTGAACGCGAGCAATCGGCGCTACCTCGTGGACAACAGCAACACGTTTGGAGGGACTCATTACGGCGACCCCAGGGAGATCAGCGTCGAAGTACGCAGGAGGTTTCATTACTGAACGGAAAAGGCTCGACTTCACGCTCACGTATATTGCTAATACTTCTAGGTCTTTTGCTCGGTTGTTGTTATGATGGGACGTGCGCCCCTGGTTACACTCCGTCCGCCTCCGAAATCTCCTCATACCTCGTAACCTCCGTAAAATGTTACCGGTAGCGTTACCGCTGCTGGTTTTTGGGGTTGGGGTTCTGGCCGGCCGGGCGTTACTTCCACCGAGTGCTTCCGGGCGGAAAGGGGGCCTCGAACAGGCCGGCGCGGCCGCGCCGTCATCTAAGTCTCTGCCTGACAAGGGCTTGAACTCTTCGGCGTCTTCGTCACTTGTCGTGGCTACCCCACAGGCGGGGGGCTTGGCGGTCGTAGCTTCGCAGAACGCTGCTCCGGCGCAGCCCGCGACCCCTCAGGTCGGTTCTCCGACCCTGTGTTCCTCTGCATCGCCTCTCGCTTCCGCTGCATCACCTCTCGCTGCGGCTTGCCAGGCGACGCGCAAAGAGAGCGTCACCGTGATCGCCCGGCGCTATCTGACGAAGACAACTTTCGTGACGGTTCCCGATCTCGAGGCAGCTATGCGCGTGGCGAACGGCGGGAAACGGGACGACTTCTTCAAGAAGGGCGACACCGTAACGATCCCGGGCTTCCTGACCGAGCCCATGGTCGAGAAGCCTGTGTCCATGCCCAGAGACTCGGAGATTCGCGGCATTTATCTGACAGGATGGACGGCGGGGAGCCTGCGAGGCGTTGAGTTGATCCGGCGCTGGCGCGCCGCCGGTGGCAACGCCGTCGTCTTCGACATCAAAGATTTCGACGGCATGGTCAACGTGCCCTTTAGCCACCCGCTCGCCCCCCCGCGGCGACCGCTCATCAGCAACCTGCCAAAGTTCGCGCGGTTCCTGCATTCGCTCGGCCTGCACTCGATTGCGCGCATCGCGTTGTTCCGCGACGCCTACCAGGCCGAGAACCGTCCCCAGCTCGCGGTACACTCGCGGCGGACCGGCCAGCCGTGGCGGGAGAATGGGAAGCTGGCGTGGGTCGACCCCTCGAATCCTCAGGTCCAGGATTATGACATCGCCTTGGCTAAGATGGTGGCGAGTTCGGGCGTGGACGAGATCCAGTTTGATTACGTGCGCTTCCCGGCCGAGGGCGATCAGAAGGATGCCGAGTTCGCTTTTGAGGCTGCGCACCCGGACTGGCAGCGCTCGGACGCGATCAGCGACTTTCTCGCGCGGGCTTACCAGGAGCTTCACCCGCACGGCGTGCTGGTCTCGCTCGACGTCTTTGGCGTGATGGCCTGGCAGCGTCCGGTGGACCTCGCGCATACAGGGCAGGATATTGCTGCCATGGCGCGGCATTGCGACGTGCTCTCGCCCATGATCTACCCGTCCCACTTCTTCCACATGGATGGATACGCGAATCCCGGCGATGCGCCCCGGCACTTCATCAGCGAGTCCATGGAGCGCTTCCGCGAGATCACGGGCGATACCAAGGTGGTGCTGCGCCCGTGGTTGCAGGCCTTCGCCTGGCGCACGAAGACTTACTCTCCGGGCTACATCCGGATACAAGTCAGCGCTTCGAGAGAGGAAGGCGGCATCGGATTCCTGTTCTGGAACG
>QHZK01000091.1 GCA_003224635.1 Acidobacteriota bacterium
TATATGAGCCGGAGAAGTCCGGCTTGTCCGCGCCAACCAAACTTGAGACCAGCACAAAGAAGACGGCCAGCAGAACACCGAAGGTCGAGTTGGCAGTTCTTGTTGCCATCGTTGCCCGCACCGCCAATAATACCACGGGCACAAAAGGGCTTCGCCTGACCCGATCGCTCTACTTACCCCGAACCCCGAGCTGGTACGCTTCGTCGAGCAACTCAACGACGTGCAGCACGCGCCGTTGGTTCGCCGAGCGCGCCACGCCCGCGCGCAGTTGCAGCAGGCACCCGGGATTGGCGGTCAGGACCAGCTCTGCCTTCGTCTCATCGATGCGCCGCATCTTGCCTTCGAGCAAGCGCTCCGCCATCTCGTTGTGCGCCACGTTGTAGATCCCGGCGCTGCCGCAGCAGACCTCCGCCTCTTTGAGCTCGACGAGCTCGAGTCCCGGCACGGCAGCCAGCAGGGTCCGCGGCGCCTTGCGGATGCGCTGCGCGTGCCCCAGGTGGCAGGGGTCCTGATAGGTGGCCCGCGCCCGGATGGCTCCGAAGTCGCGATTGAAGTCGATGGCCGCCAGGAACTCGGTCACGTCTTTGAGGCGCGCGCTGAAAGCCTTCGCGCGCTCGAGGTGCTCCCGCTCCTCCTCCTCGAAAAGCTGCGGGTATTCCTTCAAGACGGAGCCGCACCCGGCGGCATTGGTGATAATCGCGTCGAAGTCGCTGCCGAGAAACGCTTGAAGGTTTTGCCTGGCAAGCTGGCGGGCGACGTCTCGAATACCGGCGTGGACGTGCAGCGCTCCGCAGCACCCCTGCTCCTCTGGGATCACCACCTCGCAGCCGTTCCGGGCCAGCACGCGGACCGTCGCGTCATTCAGCCTCGCAAAAGACAGGTTGGCGATGCAGCCGGCGAAAAAGGCCACGCGATAGCGCCGGGTTCCGACGGCAGGCACAACCGTTCCCAGCCGCTCCGTGAAGAAAGGCTTTTCCATGCGCGGCGCGAGGCGCGCCACGTTCGCCAGGCGCCCCGGAAAAAGCTTGAGGAAACCCGAGGCCAACACTGCTTTCTCGAAGCCCGAGCGTTGGTACACCCGCAGGAGCTTGCCGATTAACTCGAGCCGGCGGCGATGCGGAAGTATTCCGTGGAAGAAGAGCCAGCGAAGGGAGCGCGCGAGCGGCGGGCGCTGGTAATATTTCTCGATCTGCCCCCGCGCCGCTTCGACCAGGCGGCCGTACTCGACTCCCGAAGGGCACGCCGTCTCGCACGCGCGGCAGTCGAGACACAGATCGATGTGCCGGACAAAACTCTCGCCCAGCGGCAGCCGCCCGCGCTCCACCTGGACCATCTGGTAGATCCTGCCGCGCGGCGAGTCCATCTCGACTCCCAGCTCGCGATAAGTAGGACAACTATTTAGGCAAAGACCGCAGTGGATACACTTCGAATAGAACTCCCAGCGCGGCGCCTCGCCGGGACCGTAGGCGGACGTGGAGGCATTGGGTGGTTGAATCATCGATTTAAATGATGAATGCTGAATTATGAATTATGAATCTTATGAATTAAGAATGGTAAATGTTGGTGAGCAGCTCTCTTCATTCATCATTCATAATTCATCATTCATAATTGCCTTCAGAGCCCGCCTACAAAGCGGCCGGGCGAGAGAATTCCCTTGGGGTCCCATGTCTGTTTCACCTTGCGCATGATTTCAAAGTCGTCGCCCGCCGGGCCCCACACGTCGATTTGAGGCTTGATCTGATGCGGGCAGCGCTCGACCACAAGCGTCCCGCCGAGACTGTCGGCTGCCTCGCGTAATCTCTTGGCGACGGCCAGGACCTCGGGCGCACCTGCCGTAGCACGCAGGCAAAGGTGTACGATACCGAGGCTCGGCTGGGCGAAGCTAGCGCGCCACAACCTTCCGCGGTCAGCTTCCGCCAGGGCGCGGCCAAGGAATTCCTCTCCGCTGGCGATGGGAAGCGATGCCCTGAGAATCGCAGCATCGGGAAATGACTGAGCGATCTCGGTTCGAAAGTCGGCGATACGCCCCCAGATGTCACCGGCGCTTCCGCCTCCCAGGCGCTCGACCGTAGCGCGCTCTCTCGCGGTCATCTCGTCGAGCTCACGGGCGTACCGCTCAATAACTTTCGCGGATCCTCCCGCCTCGATCCAAAGCTCAAACTTTCCCGACGGATCGCCTTTGCCCCAGGGCGAGAAGACGCGAGCGGCGCCAGCGGTCGCGCCGTCCATCAGCAGCATGCGCAGCGGCTGAAGGTGTGATTGTTGAATCCTTCGCCGCAACTCTCGGGCCGCATCAAGGCTCGCCAGCGGGACCACGAACGTAGCCCGCTCCGCAGGCTGCGGATACAGCTTGAAGCTCGCTTCGACGATCACGCCCAGCGTCCCATAGGAGCCGATGAGCAGCTTCGCGATGTCGTAGCCAGTCACGTTTTTCACCACGCGCCCGCCGGTCTTGACGATCTTGCCCTCGGTGGTGGCGATCTTCATCCCGAGTATCATGTCGCGCGGCCCGCCGTAAGCGGCCCGCAGGGGACCGCTCGCATTCGCGGCCAGAATCCCGCCCATGCTCGCGCGCGGGCCACCTTGAGGGTCGAGTGGAAGCCACAGCCCGTGACGTCCCACGAAGCGCTGGAAGTCGCCCAGCTTGATGCCCGGCTCGACGCTGATCACGAGGTCAGCCGGTTCGTGATACCACACTCGGTTCATTTCTTTGAGCGAAAGCGCCACGTCGTAGCGCCGGGGAGGATTGCCGATGCCGATCTTGGTCAGGTTGCGACAAGGGATGACGGCGAGGTCGAGGTCCTGGGCGCACTTGAGCGCCGCCGCGACCTGCTCCGCCGACGACGGGTAGACGACGTATTTCGGCGCCTGGCCGTCTACGGCAAAGCTCTCGCGCGTGGCGGGCTCCGAGGTGACGCGCGAATCGCCGACGATCGAAGCAAACTCGGCCTCCGCAACGTCAGTCGCGCTTCTTGTGCCGCTCGCCGGAACGTTCACGCGAGAGCCCTCACAGTAAAATGCTGAATAGTGAAATGGTGAGTATGACCAACCAAGAGTCTCTTTCACTATTCACTATTCATCATCGTTCATCAGTTGGGCGCTGCGCCGCCGCTGCTCACCTGGACGCGCAGCTCGCCGCACATTTTGCCGGTGGGCAGGACCTTGCCGGGGTTCAGCATCCCCGTGGGGTTAAACACGGCCTTCAGCTTCCGCATCATGTCGAGGTCGTCAGCGGAAAAGAGCAGCGGCATCAGCTCGTTTTTCTCGATCCCGACGCCGTGCTCGCCGGTCAGCGCGCCGCCCATTTCGACGCACTTGGCCAGAATCTCCCCGGCGGCCTTCAGCACGCGGCGGGACTGCTCCGGGTCGCGATTGTCAAACATCAGGAGCGGGTGCAGGTTGCCATCGCCGGCGTGGAAGATGTTGCCGATCACCAAGTTGTACTTGCGCCCCGCCTGCTCGATGTGCTCCAGCATTTCGGGCAGGCGCGTGCGCGGGATCACGCCGTCCTGCACGTAAAAAGCCGGACTGATGCGCCCGAGCGCCCCGAAGGCGTTCTTGCGCCCCTTCCACAGCAGGTCGCGCTCCTCCTCCGTTCTCGCCCGGCGCACTTCGCGGGCGCAGTTCTCCCGGCAGACGGTTTCGATTTCGTCCGCCTGCTCGTCCACGGCCTCGCGCAGCCCCTCCACCTCAATCAGGAGCACCGCCGCCGAGTCCATCGGGTAGCCGGCGTGGGTGGCTTCTTCGACCGCGCGCAGCGTGAACCCGTCCATCATCTCGAGCGCGGCGGGCGTGATGCCGCGCGCGGTGATGGCGGCGACCGTGCGCGTCGCGTCGCCCACAGCGGAGTAAATCGCCAGCATGGTCTTGGCAGCCTCGGGCCGGCGCGTGAGGCGCACGGTAGCCTCGGTCACGATCCCCATCGTGCCTTCCGAACCCACCAGCAGCCCCGTGACGTCGTAACCGGACCGATCGGGGAACTTGGCCCCGGTGTGGATCACCGTTCCGTCCGCGAGCACCACCTCAAGCCCGAGCACGTGATTGGTGGTCACGCCGTAGGCCAGCGTGTGCGGCCCGCCGGAGTTTTCCGCCACGTTGCCGCCGATGGTGCAAGCCTTCTGGCTCGAAGGGTCGGGGACAAAATAGTAGCCGTAGTCGGCGACGGCGAGCGACAAGTCCAGGTTCACGACGCCGGGCTGGACTCGCGCGCGTTCGTTCTCGATGTCGATTTCAACAATCTTCTTCATGCGCGCGAACGACACGACGATGCCGCCCTCGGTCACCACCGCCCCGCCACTCAAGCCTGTGCCCGCCCCGCGGGCGATCACCGGCACGTTCTCCTTCGCCGCGAGCCTTACAATCCTGACCACGTGTTCGGCGCTCGTCGGGAACACCACGGCGTCTGGCGCGCGCAAGGACGACAGCGCGTCGTACTCGTAAAGCATTAGGTCTTCGGCGCGCCACAGGACCGCGTCCAGTCCGGCAATCGAGGTGAGTTCGCGGACGAGCGGGGAGGGTTTCATGCTGACTTCAGAGTATATCGGACGGTATGAGGTGGGTCAACGCGGCGGGGAGGCCCGGAGGCCCGGCGGCAGAAGCGCCATACGTCTGGGACCGCTTCGCGACACGCGCTTTTGTCGAGAGCACCCGAAGGCGCTCCCCTACAAGTCGTCACAGGGAACACATTAACTATCTTTATCTTGACGGCCGGCCGTTCGAAGAAGGAGAATCAAACTTCCAGCTTGCTCGAGGTTGAGTCGGAGGCTCAGCGAAGTCGAGGGCTTCGCAGGGGAAGGGGGCGCCATGAGAGCCTACGTCCTGATCAACGCCCGACCGGGAAAGGTGCGCGACCTCGCCGCCGCAATCGCCAAACTCGAGGGTGTCCGGCACGTGGACACTTGCTGGGGCGTGCCGGATATTTTTGTAGAGGCGCAGAGCGCGGACGCGAGGGGGCTTGACGAGCTCGTCGTCGACCATATCCAGAAGTTGGACGGCGTGGAGCGAACCGAAACCCACATCATGGTGGGGTGAGGTCGGGCGGCGGGTAGTCAAGCGCTCTCGGGCGGTCGGAGCGTGTGACTCCTCGGGCGAACCGGTCCCCACAGGCCGTACACGTCGCAGGTCAGGATGAAGCTACGTCCAGGAATCAGGATCGACCAGATCCCTGTGAGAGGCCGAGCGGGACTCATCTTCACGGTTGGGATGCTTCACCATTTTTCTGGTTGCTCTTCCACTTCGGGAGCCGTAGCAGCCGCGCGATGGTCCTTAGCCTTGAGTGTGCCTCCCGCCGTGATCGTCGGAGTGATTCTGCATTTGACTAGCTGTCACTGACGCGCTGCCTGACCCGTCTCCGCCTACGCCTTCCCCTTTTTGCCCCTTCTGCTCCTCGGGCTCGAGCCGATCAAGGATGACGTGAAGAGCGCCCTTTGCCAGAAAATAGCCCCCGGCGGTCAACAGGGTCCAGAAGGCGCCCTTGCCGATTGTCTTCAACGCGCGCTTGGTGTTTTGCGTCATCACACCTCCTGAGGCTGACGGCCCGATAATTTGTAGCGGCGCTCTGTCCATCTTATTATAAACTTTGGCTGCATCTTATAGGGCCCCTTATAGGGCTTCGTTTGCGGGCCCAAGGCGGTGCTACGGTGTGAGGCCGCGCACCCGATGTAGCGGCGCTCGAAGCCTGCCGTGGAAGGGAGCGCCGGGGCGGTCACAGACGCATAGACCGCCGCTAAACAATGGCGAGGGTTACGACTTGGCGAGTGTCTTGATTCTGGGTGCGACATCGACTATCGCGCGGGCCTTAGCGGCCGAATTCGGGCGCCACCGCTATGATCTCACCCTGGCGGGCCGTGACCGCGAGGAAATGGACGCGCTGGCCGCCGACCTCGCCATTCGCTACGGCGTCGAGGCTCGCGTCCGCTGTTTCGACGCCCTGGCCTTTGAAACGCACCAACCGGACCTGGAGTCGTGGCTTTCCGAAGAGCCGGACTCGATCGTTGGGGCCGTGGTGTGCTTCGGCTATCTAGGGGACCATGCTGCGGCAAAGACGGATTTCGCCGAGGCGCGGCGCATTCTCGACACCAACTTTACCGGCTGCATGTCGGCTTTGAACATCATCGCCAATCACTTCGAGCGCCGGCGCAGCGGCTTCATCTGCGCTGTGTCTTCGGTGGCAGGGGATCGGGGGCGGCAAAGCAACTACCTGTACGGCGCCGCCAAGGCTGGCCTGTCCGTGTACCTCCAGGGGCTGCGAAACCGCCTTTTCCCCTCCCGCGTTCGCGTGGTCACGATCAAGCCCGGCTTTGTGGATACGCCGATGACGTTTGGCCGCCCTGGACTGTTTCTCGTCGCCTCGCCCGAATACGTAGCCCGTTCCATTTTCAAGGCCATCCAGCGCGGCAAAGACGTAGCCTATATTCCCTGGTTCTGGCGCCCCATCATGTTCACGGCCCGCATGATTCCGGAGTGGCTTTTCAAACGGCCGCGCCTGTGATTCCGCGCCGGCAATTCGAGGCGCTCAGTTTAAGAGTCCAGCCTAGCGCTTGCCCTGCGCTGCGGTTGTGGCGGCGGCCGAGGGTTCCGTGGTCCGTTCCTCGGGAGGCTTGAGGCGGCGGAAAGCCCGGTACATCAGCAGGTCGTACCCGATCTTGAGGCCGCCGCCCAGAAACATCGGAGTCGCGAGCGCCAGGCTCTGCATCAGGTAGCCCGCGAAGGAGGGTGAGATGGCCCGCGCGATGTTGCGCGTCAGGTTGGTAACGCCGCTCGCAAAGGTGCGCTCCTCGGGCTCGACCACAGCCATGACGTAAGACTGGCGCGTGGGCACGTCCATCTCGACCAAAGCCTCGCGAGCGAGGAGGAACGCTATCGCCGAGGCGGGAGAAGACACCAGGGGCACTGCCATCAGGAAGAGGCTCGACGGGATGTGGGTGAACACCATTGTATTCAGCAAGCCGATGCGGCGCGCGAGCCATGCGGCTGCGAGATACGACGCGGAATTCAGAACGTGGCCGGCGAAAAACAGCAGGCCCAGGCTGGCCTCGGGAATTCCAAACCGGCGGAAGAACCAGTAAGCGATGAGGGCGTCGCTCAAGAATCCGCCTCCCAGGCTGTCGATCCCGGAGAGGGCGGCGAGCTTGGTCACGACCGCCTTGGACTGAGGCGAGATTCGCGTCGGCTGCTTCGCTTCCGCCGCGTCTCGAGGGGAGGCCGCGCCCGGCGCTACTTCGGCGCCGGATGAAAGAAACAAGTAGAGGCCGGCCGCGAGCAAATTAACTGTGGCGTACAGGCCAAACGTAAGTCTGTAGGCCTCGATCAGGTTCATCTGGAAAGAACGCTCGAAGAGCGCCGGCAGGGCCGCCGCGAGCGCGCCCAGCGCGTGACCCGCGTCCAGCATCAAGCTGTGGAGGGAAAGCGCCCAGGTGCGACGCTCGGCAGAGGTGGTCTGAGGGATGATGGCTTGCTCGAGGGCGAACGACGGGCCGCGGTCGGTGCCCATGCCGTTGACCATCCCGACGAAGGCCAGGACCGCGACTCCGAGCAGGCTGGTCGTCAGCGC
>QHZK01000092.1 GCA_003224635.1 Acidobacteriota bacterium
CGAAGGACCTGCCGGCGTTCGTCGTCTTCAGCTCCGGCAAGAAGGGGCCTAGCGGCGGCAATTCCTGCTGGGGCAGCGGCTTCCTGCCCACGGTCTACCAAGGCGTGCAATTTCGCAGCAGCGGTGATCCCGTGTTGTACCTCTCGAACCCGCCCGGAGTGGACGAGGCGCTTCAGCGCGACACCCTGAATTCAATCAAAAGCCTGAACCAGGTGCGCTTGAATGTTACGGGTGATCCGGAAATTGCGACGCGCATCAACTCCTTCGAGATGGCGTTTCGGATGCAGTCGAGCGCGCCGGAACTGATGGACGTGTCTCAAGAACCCAAGCCGATTCTAGAAATGTACGGAGCGGAGCCGGGAAAACCGTCGTTTGCCAACAACTGCCTGCTGGCGCGGCGGCTGGTCGAGCGCGGAGTCCGCTTTGTGCAGCTTTACCACGAGGCGTGGGACCAGCACGACCATCTCGTGGAGGACATTCAGCAGAACTGCAAGGACACCGATCAGGCCTGCGCCGCGCTGCTCCAGGATCTAAAACAGCGCGGGATGCTCGACGATACCCTCGTGATCTGGGGGGGCGAGTTCGGCCGCACGCCCATGGTTCAAGGGGGTAGCAACGGTCGCGACCATCACCCGAACGCGTTCACGATGTGGCTGGCGGGCGGCGGCGTCAAGCCGGGCATTACGATCGGCGAAAGCGATGACTTGGGCTTCAACGTCACCAAGGACCAGGTCCACGTGCACGACCTCCACGCCACGATCCTTCAATTGCTCGGATTCGACCACACAAAGCTGACGTACCGCTTTCAAGGCCGGGACTTTCGCCTGACGGACGTGCACGGGAATGTAGCGCGCCAGATTTTGGCGTGAGAAGGAACGCAACCTCCGAAGACCCCCTACGCCGGCTGTAGCGGCGCTCTATGAGCGCCGAAAACGGCGGTCGCAGACCGCCGCTACAGAAGAGGTCGTCACCATATTCTGCAATCATCAGTTAGAAAACAATTTTGGCTCCGACCTGGATGTTGCGCGGAGCGGATACGGCGCCATTCCAAAATCCGAAGGTGGGGCTCGATACATCATTATTGACCGGGAGTCCGAAGCCGCTGTTACTGTTTATGGTGAAGGTATGCCAGTTCCAAACGTTGAAAGCATCCACCCGGATTTCGACGCCGACTTTTTCAGTCACTCGCGTGGTTTTGCTGATGCCGAAGTCCTGGTTGTGATAGCCAAACGCGCGGTAGTTGGTGATGCGGGACCCCTGGCCGAGGTCAAAGTTAAAGCTGCTGACAGGCTCAAAGGCGGCCCGGTTAAACAGCGGTCCCAACCCGGGATCGAAACCTCCAAACTGGGCAAACGGGCTGGCGCCCGGCACGACGCCGGGAATGCACCCCGCCGCAACCTGAGTGGGTACATTGCAGAACCCCGAGCGGAAGAAAAGCGGCGCGCCGGACTGGTCGCGGAAAACGGTGCTCGCTTGCCAGCCTCCCACCACGTTGTTGAGGACCCCGCCTCTGCTCAGGAGGCGCTTCCCGGCGCCGAAGGGTAGGTCGTAAACCAGCGACAGGGAGAGCATTTGCGGCACGTCATCAGCCGCTAATCCCTTGTTTCGGTGGCGTTCGAATGGTGAAATGACGCCGCTAAGCGCGCTCCATGAAGTGGCGGCACTCTGCGCGCTATCGGCGTTCGTGATTGTCTTGGACCAAGTGTAAGAGGTGAGAAGCCAGAAACCGCGCGACATGCGCTTCTCCACTTTGACCTGAAGCGCATTGTACGTGGAGGCCCCGATGTTCTCATTCCCGCCGTAGATGTTGTTACAGTACTGGGGGTAAGGCGTCAGCGCCTGCGCTACGCTGGGGGCGCAGCCTTGCATTTGCTCGACCCACCCAGGATAGGGGATGGGCACGCCATCGAGGGTCGTCTGGCCGGGCTGGAACTGATGGTACAACTTGCTTCCCAGGGACAGATACTTTGGGTCAAGCGCGTTAATTGGATCGAGATAGGAAGTCAGCCGCAGCCCGTGGTTTCCCACATACCCCGCGCTGATGTAAAAGTTTTCCGTAAACTGGTGCTCAACCGTCAAGTTCCACTGCTGCGCCCGCGGAAGGTTATTGGCGTCGAAAGGACGGTAATTGGGCGAGCTTTGGCCGTTAAGGTAAGAGGGGTTGATGAAGGGTGGGGGTGTAAAGTTTTGCGGGAACCCGTTCTGAAGGAGAAAGGCGGGCTGAAGTCCGCCGAGGGAGCTGCTGAATGACACGGTCCCATTGAACCCGTCTGTCGCGATGCCCCCACCCCAGCCCGGGTAAAAATTCTGCTCGAAGAAAATGCCGTAGCCGCCGCGGACCACGGTCTTGGGGTCGATGCTGTAAGCAAGACCTACGCGGGGACCAATCCCCTTGTAGAAGGTCTGCTCGGGATGGCGGCGGCCAAAACTCGCCTCGCCCCACTTGGTTCCGGCGAACGCCATGCGTCCCGGCCTGTTGCCGGCTCCTGGGTTCGGGCCGACGGGGTCAAGGAATGAGGTCCGATCGCCGTCTTCCACCGAGGGTTGAAACACGTCCCAGCGGACCCCGAGCGTGACGTTTAACTTCGGAGTGGCCTTCCAGTTGTCTCCGATAAATAAGCCCCAGGCGTCGGCGTGAGGCCGAAATGCCGCGAGGGTGTAGAAGGTCGAGCTGGCCGAAGACACATCGCCCAAGAGGAAGCTGGCCATCGCATTGCCACTGGGAATGCCCAGCAGTCCGGTGTTCAGGTCGGAAAAGTAGAAGCTTCCAGAGCCGTTCGCTTCCGACTGGGTGGGATAGTTGGCGTCTCGGAATTCCCCGCCCACGTGCAACGAGTGCTTACCCCTTACCCAGGTGAGCATGTCATTCCAAACCCACGTGGGACGCCTGCTGAAAAAGTCGGCGTTCCCGCCGTAACCGCTGTACTCGCTGAAACTCAGGCTCGGCTCGTGGGTGTGGCTGAATACACCTTGAATTTCGGGGACCTGCTTCACGCAGCAGTCGCTGGAATTATAGACTTGGGTTGGGTAATCCAGGAAACCAAAAGCGAAATGGTTAAGCAGGTTCGACCTGAAGGTGTGATCCCAGTTGAGCCGAGACAGCTCGGCGTAGCTCGGTATGCGCGTGTTATTGGTGTCGATCACGGCGGGGAAGGCGTGCTGGGTAAAGGGAAGGGAGCCCCGATAATGGTGTGTAACGCTGACGTGATCGTTGTCGCCGATGTACTGATCCCCTCGAATGTCCCATTGGTCGGTGTGGGCCGTCAAGCTGCTGGCCAGTCCAACTGGAGATTCAAAGTTCGAGCTTAATCCGGCAAGATTCGGTGGTGGAACAAACTTCAGCCAGTCTTGGGCCAGGGAATTGGCCAATCGCGGATCGGTCGAACATATAACGTTGGGCGTTGCCCCATCGCAACCCATGAACTGTTGCCGAAGGTAGGGTAGGTTCGCGGCTGACGTAGCCGCGTTGGGATTGTACGCAGGATTGGCGTGGGTCGTATCCGGATCGTAGATCGGGTAAGGCCATTCGCTGAAATCTCCCTGGTGCATTTTGGCCGTCGGCACTGTAAGAATGGGCTTGGTGGTTGCGCCCGTGGAACGATACGCTTCAAAGTTAACAAAGAAGTAGCTCTTCTTGCGACGCGTCCAAAACGTAGGCAAGAATTTTATCGGGCCGCCGATGTAGCCTCCAGTATCGTGCTCGAGGTCGAAAGGACGATCGGCAACACCAAACTGCCGTGCATTCAGAGCGGAATTCCGGTGGAACCAGTAACCGCCGCCGTGGAATTCATTGGTGCCGGATTTGGTCGAGGCAACGATGACCGCCGCGGGCGATGACCCGTACTGCACGTCGTAGTTTGAAGTAAGCACGCTGATCTCACCGACGGTCTGGTTGAGAAGCCCTTCAATCATGCTGACACCATCCATGGTGGCCTCGTCAGACCAAAGTTGCCCGCCGTTGAACCGAGCCAAAAAGGCATCGCCGGTACCCATCACATTGACGCCAGGCAGAAGACCTACGAAGGCGGCCGACGATCGTTGCCCGCCTGCGACCTGCAAAGGAAGCTCGGTTATTTCCTGCTTCCCAATCGCGCCCTTGATCGCGGGTGTCTCGTAGTTCAGTGGCGAGGCGGCGGCGGACACCTCGATGGTTTGCCTTGCCTCGCCCAACCGAAGCGTTACCGGGACGCGCACAGCTTCGTTGAGATGAACGAGGATCCCTGTCTGCGCGAAGGTCTCGAAGCCCTTCGCCTTAACCTCGAGCCGATAGGTGGCCTGGGGCAGGTTAGGCAAAGTGTAAGAACCGTCCGTGCCGCTGACAGTCTTCCCAACGGCGCCCATACTCTCTGCGCTCACGGTCACTTCGGCGCCAGGAACGACAGCCCCGGTGGGATCCGATACCGTACCGCTGATCGTCGCGTTTGAGCTCTGCGCCAGGCCTGAAGCAGGCAGAAGCGCCACAAGCAAGACTGACAACCACACACCTCTCCTCATAGCACTACCCTCCTCCTCGAAAGGCCGAACCCTGTTGACCCCAACGCGGACGGAGCAAACCAGTGCCTCTGAACGGTCGCCGCGCGGCGGACGGCGAATTTTCTCGCTCCTCGAACGCTTATTCAGAGCCTTCCGTTCGCGCGCATCTTTCTAATTTTTCATGGCCGATTCGTCGAGAACCCGACTTTTTCGGCTGAGTAATATAATATGATTTGGAGCTTGTCAAGCGAGAAAGACCGAGACCGACCGCGCCGCCTCGTTCCACCTTCCAGATTTCTGCTTGCAGTTCCCCCGGGACGAACCCACCCGAGCCTGCTCAGTTGGGAGATTATGACGGCGGCTGGATGGATATTTATCTAGGAGTGGTCTTATAATCTGAGCCGCTTGGCACAACGGGTGGCAGTCCCTGCTGTGCAGCGGTTCTCGAGCCCCTTCACCTTACGAGGAGCTGAAAGCATGAAAACACTCAGCCGCAGGCTCTATGCCCTAGCCGTCTTGATATCGGCTTTGGTCGCACCCGCCCGGCCTCAGACGCATTCCAAGCGAACAATAGCGCCCCCAGCCGCTTCCCTCTCCGTCCGCGCCTCTCTCGTCACCGCTTCTCCGGAGGCCGTCGGGCTCTCATCGGAACGCCTGGAGCGGATTAGCGACGCCATCCAGAAAAGCGTAAACGACGGCCGCATCGCCGGCGGCGTCAGCCTTGTTGCCCGCAATGGCAAGGTCGCCTATTTCAAAGCCGTCGGCATGGCGGACCGCGAGGGACAGAGGCCGATGCGCACGGACAATATCTTCCGCATTTGTTCCATGAGCAAACCTATCACCAGCGTCGCCGTGATGATGCTTTACGAAGAGGGGCGATTCACGCTGAATGAGCCGGTTTCCGATTTCATACCGGAATTCAAGGACGTGAAGGTTCTCGACCCGCCTTATCCCCAAGACAAGACCTCTCCGCCCGGAGCCACGGTCGCCGCCAAGCGGCCCATTACCATCCGCCACCTTCTCACCCACACCTCTGGGCTCACCTATCACTGGAACGACCGGGTGGGACGGGCCTACGTCGAGGCTGGCATCGGTGCGGGCCTCCTGCAGCAGGAAGGAACGATTGGCGACGGGGTGAAGAAACTGGCCAGGATACCGCTTCTGTTCCAACCTGGCGACGCGTGGGAATACAGCCTGGCGGATGATGTGCTCGGGTATCTGGTGGAAGTCGTTTCAGGAATGCCGCTCGCCGAGTTTTTCCGGCAGCGGATTTTCCAGCCCCTCGGAATGAAGGACACCGCCTTCTTCCTGCCAGACGAGAAAGTGCCCCGGCTCGCGACGGCCTACACCTACTACCCCGAGAAAGGACTTCAGCCGATTCTGGAGAAGCAAGCCGTCAAAGAAGGCCAGTTCAGTTACTCGGCGGATTACCCGTATCGCGGGCCGCGCACGTATTTCTCCGGCGGTGGCGGCCTTTGCTCAACGGCTGAGGATTACTACCGGTTCTGCCAGATGATGCTGAACGGCGGTGAGCTCAACGGGGTTCGTCTTCTGAGCCGCAAGTCCGTGGAGCTGATGTCCCAAAACCACGTCCAGGGGAAGCTTCAGGAGATGGGGTATGGCCTGGGATTCGGTGTTACGAGCGAGCCCAAATTCTTGACCGAACTCGGCTCCGTGGGTTCTTACTACTGGGGCGGGTTCTACTACACCTCCTTCGTAATCGACCCTAAAGAGCACTTGATTGCGATCTTTATGGGCCAGCTTCATCCTACCGGCGGACTAAATCTGGATGAGAAAACAATCAGACTTGCCTACCAGGCTATAAAGGACTGAGTGTGCAGCGTGGCATGGGTGACTTTGAAAGGCTGCCTGCGCTTGGGCCGGCATCAGCTCACGTCAATGTCCGCTGGTGTGCTGTTCGATCGCCTCAAAGTGGTTGACCTGAGAAAAACCATGCAAACATGGACCGTACGCGCCATTGGTATCGTTCGCAGCCCGTTCTCAGAAGCTCACCAGGTCCCGCGTGGGCTGGGAGCGAAGCATGAGGAGGCGGGCTTTCTCGAAATCCTTCCCGAATTTGAGGCTGGCCTGAAAGACATCGAAGGGTTTTCACATCTCTACGTTCTTTGGTTTTTCGATCGCAGCCAGGGTTATGAACTGGTGGGTACGCCGCCCTGTGATACCCGCCCTCACGGCGTGTTTGCTACGCGGTCGCCCTACCGCCCCAGCCCCATTGGCTTGACGGTGGTGCGACTGCTTGGCCGCGAAGGCAACCGGCTCCGGGTGCGCGGCGTGGACATGCTCGAAGGCACGCCGATTCTCGACATCAAGCCCTACCTGAGCAACGTGCCTGAATCGGAATTGAAGCGCGGCTGGCTGGCAGAGGCCGAGTCCGAGCGTGAGGCAGAAGGGCCCCGTCAAACCCCGGAATGCGGCAACTAGGGCCTTGCGCCGGGGCACTTGCAGCTTTGAGGTGAGGGCCGAAGACCTTGCCGGGCATGGTGCCGCGTCGGAAAACACGGAGCTCGTCATGGGAGAGGCTTCCTGTCCGGGCTCCAAGCCAGACGATGCACCACAAAGCCTCAGCCGGGCATCTAAAGGTGTAGGGGTGACAACCTACCGAATGGCTGGTAGGGGGCGCGGGACCCGGTTCGGTAAAAAGCTAAAGTGCTGTTACAATAATCAGGAAAGAGCCGAGGTCGCAGGCTCAGGGACGTTACGTGCGCGTCGGACTCGGTTGAGGTGACGGTTAATGCCTGTCAAACATAAGAAGACGGCCGAAATTAAGGAATTGTCCATTCTGCCGGTTCGCGATACGGTGTTGTTCCCGAACGCCATTCTACCGCTCACCGTGGGCCGGGAGAGCTCTCTCAAGCTGATTAACGACCTGGGTGAGAAGGAGGACAAGTTCATCGGCGTGGTCGCCCAGCGCGACCCCCGCGTCGACAACCCGCAGCCTGTTGACCTCTACCAGATCGGAACGGCGGCTTACATTCACAAGATCATCAAGCTGCCCAGCCAGAGCCTTTTCATCTTCGTGGAGGGCCCGCAGCGGATCGCGGTCGAGGAAGTCATCCAGCAGGAGCCTTATCTGCGCGCGCGCGTGAAGCCCCTCAACGACGTTGTGCCCGGTGAGAAGCAGCCCGATTTTGACGCACTCGTCCGCAGCGTGACCTCGCTGTTCCAGCAAGTGGTTCAGCTCTCGCCCATGCTTTCGGACGACCTCCAGACGGTGGTCATGAACATCGACGATCCGGGCCGCCTGACGGACTTCATCGCCGCCAACCTGCCGTCGCTCTCTTCGACCGAGAAGCAGGAACTGCTCGAGAGCCTCGATTTGAGGGGCCGCCTGGAGCGTTTGAACCGGCAACTGGCGCGCGAGGTCGAGCTCCAGCAGCTCCGGTCGAAAATCCAGTCCGACGTTCAGGACCAGGTGACGCAGAGCCAGCGCGAGTACTACCTGCGCGAGCAGATGAAGGCGATCCAGAAGGAGCTGGGCGAATTCGACGAGCAGCAGGATGTTGAAGAGCTGCGCAAGAAGATCGAGGCCGCCGGGATGACCGAGGAGGCTCGAAAGGAAGCCCTGCGGGAGCTCGGCCGGCTCGCCAAAATGTCGCCCGCCGCGGCGGACTACCACGTCACGCGAACTTATCTCGACTGGCTGGTGGTCCTGCCCTGGAGCAAGGTCAGCGAGCTCAAAGTCGACCTCAACAAGGCCAAGGCGGTCCTGGACGAGGACCACTACGACCTCCACAAGATCAAGGAACGCATTCTCGACTACCTGGCCGTACTGCGGCTCAAGCCCCAGATCAAAGGCCCCATCATCTGCTTCGTAGGACCGCCGGGCGTGGGGAAGACTTCGCTCGCCAAGTCGATCGCGCGCGCGCTCGACCGCAAGTTCGTGCGCATGTCCCTGGGCGGCATTCACGACGAAGCCGAGATCCGCGGGCACCGGCGCACCTACATCGGAGCGCTGCCCGGCCAGGTGATCCAAGGCATCCGGCGCGCCGAGACCCGTGACCCGGTGTTCGTGCTGGACGAGGTTGACAAGATCGGCCGGGACTTCCGCGGCGATCCCTCCTCCGCGCTGTTGGAAGTGCTTGACCCCGAGCAGAACTCGCACTTCCGCGACAACTATCTCGACGTGCAGTTTGACCTTTCCAAAGTCCTGTTCATCTGCACCGCCAACGTGCTTGACACCATCCCTCCTCCGCTTCTCGACCGCATGGAGTTGATGGAGCTGCAGGGGTACTCCGAAGAAGAGAAGATTGAGATCGCCTACCAGCACCTCATCCCGAAGCAGACGGAGGAACACGGCGTGCGCGGGCCCGAGCAAATCGAGTTCTCTCGCGAAGGCTTGGCGCACCTGATCCGGCACTACACGCGCGAGGCCGGCGTGCGCGGCCTCGAGCGCGAGGTCGCCACGCTCTGCCGCAAGCAGGCGCGTAGGATCGCGGAAGGCAGCACCGACAAGCTGCTGGTCACGCCCCAGAACATCTCGGATTTCCTGGGAGTGCCGAAGTACCGCCTGGAGACCGAACTGGTGGAGCGCACGCGTAAGCCCGGGGTGGCTGTGGGCCTGGCTTGGACTCCGACCGGCGGCGACGTGCTCTTCGTCGAAGCCAACGTCATGAAGGGCGGCAAGAACTTCACCATGACCGGACACGTGGGCCAGGTGATGCAGGAGTCGATGCAGGCCGCGCTGGCTTGGGTCCGAAGCCACGCCCGGGATTACGGGGTCGATCCGGACTTCTTTCAGAACAACGACATCCACATTCACGTGCCGGCTGGAGCCATTCCTAAGGACGGGCCCTCGGCCGGCGTGACGATGGCTACGGTGCTGCTCTCCGCGCTTACACGCCGGCCCGTGCGCGAACGAGTCGCCATGACGGGAGAGATCACGCTGAGCGGCCTCGTGCTGCCGGTGGGCGGCATCAAGGAGAAAGTCCTGGCCGCCAAACGCGCTGGAGTGCGCGAAGTGTACATGCCCGCCGAGAACGAATCGAACGTGGGTGAGGACTTGACCTCGGATATGCTCGAGGGGTTGGAGCTTCACTACGTGAAAACGATCCAGGAGCTTGTGGACGCGGCACTTGAGAAGGAACCGGTCGGGCCCGATGCCTCCCGGCCCGTCCCCGAAGTCGTCATGGCGCAGAGTATCGGGCCGCCCAATTGAAGGTAACAGCTCGCTGTCACGAGCCCCCGGCCAACCGTTGGCTCCGTTTTTGCCGGAAAGCCCACCCCAAAGTGCCCCGGGAGGCCTCAAATTGGCTTCGTTTTGCGCCCGTTTTTGAGTCAACTAAATGATTCAATGGCACCTAGCGGCTTCGTTCCTCCAAATTTTTCTGCGAATTTGCGCCTGATTTGAGAATTTGCGCCTGACTTGCCTGCCTCGGTCCCGCGCACGTCTCGCCCTCGCGCCCAGCCACAAACTTTGAAGCCGAGACCTCTCCGAGAGAGCGTTCTTCAAGTCTTGTTCGACCACATTCCTCAAGCTTACGACAACCGGATGAGACAATGGGGACGCATGGGACGAATTCCATTGAATGAGGGATTGTCTCACCGGCGGCAGCGCAGAGTTGTTGCCTAGGTCTGCGCCTTGTCGTCGGAAACGATCAGAGCCGCAGACCTGAAGGCGCTGAAAAAGGACGTGCCCGCGGATCCCCGGGCGCGCCCCTTTTACTTGAACGCAGCAAAGATATTGCCGTTCCAGGCCGAGTTCGCAGAGGTCATCGAGGTCGTGGTGTTGCTCTGAACGGAAGACACGACGGCGTATTGCATCGCCATGCGGACGTTCGAGCCGCTCGCGCCAGGCGCCAGATTGTTGTTCGGAATCGCGTAGCCCGCACCGGCCGTCCAGCCTGTCTGGTTGCTCCCCGTGTCGGTGGCGAAGATCAGGATGTCGTTGGCATTCGTCGTGGACAGGCTCCCACTGGAGGAGGTGGTGACCGAGGCTCCGCTCGCGTTGTTCACGGAGCCATCCGCCACGCCAGCCGCGCCGGAGATCTCCATCACTATGATGCCAGGCTTAATCACCCCGCCTGACGTCTTGTATTGCACAGTGACACTGGTCACGGCCGCCGAATTGGCGACATAGAACATTCCGCTGCGCGGTCCGGTGCTGCTGATGTTGCTGTAGCCGCTCGCGGTCTGCGTCCAAGTCTGACCGGCAGAGTCGGTCACCGTGAAATTGTCTGTGCCGTTGGAGGATTCGCGACAGAAAGCGACCAAGAGGGCGCCGGGGTTGGTCGTAATGGGCACGGAGAACGAGGTGAAAGCGGCGCCGCTCACATCAATGTTGTTCTGGACTTGAACAAAAGCGGGCCCAGAGCCGGTCGCGGTCACGCCCGTCCCGGTGAGGCTCACAGTCTGGGGGTTGTTGCTGGCATTGTCGGTGATGGTTAATGTTCCACTTCTTGTCCCGACCGCTGTGGGCGTGAACGTCACATTGATCGTGCAACTCGACCCTGCGGCTACGCTCGAGCCGCAGTTGTTCGTCTGGCCAAAGTCGCCGGTGACGGCGAAGCTGGAAATACTCAACGCCGCGCTGCCGGAATTCGAGAGTGTAACACTTTGAGCCGGGCTGCCCGTGCCCACCGTCTGGTTGCCGAAGGTCAGCGAGGTGCGTGAGAGCGTGGCCGTGGGTGTACCGCCCGACGAAACTCCGGCGCCCGTCAAGCTCGCCGTCTGAGGGCTGTTGCTGGCATTGTCGGTAACCGCCAAGGTCGCGCTTCTTGTTCCGGTCGCAGTCGGGGTGAAGGTCACATTAATCGCGCAACTCGACCCTGCGGCCAGGCTCGAGCCGCAGTTGTTAGTCTGCCCAAAGTCGCCACTGTTAGTTCCAGTGAGGGCGATGCCGGTTATCGACAGCGCCGCGCTGCCGGAGTTCGAGAGGGTCACTGCCTGCGCCGCACTGGTCGTTCCCACCGTCTGGCTTGCGAACGTCAAGGACGTCGGCGACAAGCTCGCCGCCGGCGAGCCGCCCCCACCTCCGCAGTCTTTGGCTTGAGTGTAAGTGTCGATCAGTTTTCCGCCCGCGCTGTAGAACTGGTAAGTGATTCCGCCGGTGTTCGCGGTCACGAGCATGGCGCCGAAATCCGAATTATATCGGACCACTGACCTTACCCCTGACGGCAGCGAGCCACCGAAGTTGGAAATATCCTCTCCGCCGAGGCCGTTAACGATATAGGGGAATCCGCTGGCATCTAGCCTTTCGTATAAGTGGGCGTGCCCGGCCAGGACGACGTCCGCGCCCCAGCTTGCAAAAGGCCAGCGCATTTCGGTCATTGATCCGCCCGACCAGGTCGTATACGGGGGATGGTGGAAGTCGACCAACTTGAAGCAGGCGGTCGAGGCGGCCAGCCCGTTTTTCAACCAGTTCGCCTGCTTGGAGGTGGAGCTCATGCCATCTGGCTCGTGGCCGTCGCTGTCAATGACGAAGAGTTGCACGAGCCCTCCCCCAAACACCACGTTATAGTAGCGCTCGTTATTGGGCAGCGTAAAGTAGTCGAGATACGGCTTGTCGCCGGAGTCCCAGTCGTGGTTCCCGAGGGCTGGCCAGAATCGGTTGGTCGAGCTGCCCGAACCATAAGAACCTTTGTAATTACCGATGAAACTGTGGTAGTACTTGCCGATATTCTGGTCAATGGTAGAGGCTGCGCCGTGCGGATAGTTGTTATCGCCGTCCGTCACCACGAAATCGGGGTTCCAGCCCTTAACAAGATTTGCCACGCGGTTCTCGTTAGAGGAGTTGCTCCCGTAGTCGCCGATATGAGCGAAGCGGATCGTCGTCCCCACAGGTATGGCCAGAGAACTCACTGAGCCGGTGGCCCCGTTTTTGTCGCTCACCGTAAGCTTGACAGTGTACGTTCCTGCTTCGGAGTAATTATGGGTGACTCTTGCGCCGCTCCCGGTCGTGCCATCACCAAAGTCCCATGTATAGGAAGTGATGAGGCCGTCCTTAGCGCTCGAGGACGACGCATCGAAGTCAACGGTCAGGGGCCAAGCGTCGCTCGCCGGATTGGCAGTGTAGCGGGCGACCGGCGGGTGGTTTACGCGAGTAATCGTAATGGAGACCGTGGCGGTATTACTGTCCAGAGCGCCGTTGTTGGCTTTGAAGGTAAAACTGTCCGGGCCGTTGTAGTCAGCATTGGGAGTGTAGACAGCTCTCGGCCCGAGCAGATTGACAAAGCCGTGGCCCGGTTGAGTCACGATCGAATACGCCAAAGGCTTTCCATCAGGATCGTGAGCAGTAAGCGTAATAGCAGTAGCTGTGTCTTCGCGCGTGGTCACCGTCTGATTAACTGCCACGAGCGGCGAAGTTTGGGCTCGGCTTGTTAGAAGCGCGAGAGAGCCAAGAAGGATGGCGCTCGCAGCAAGACACGCAAGTCCTCGAACGTAGCATCCAAACTTGATGAAACGTCGTCTTCGCATTCGCACGCCTCCATCAGCAATCCTTCCGGTCACAGGCCGGCATCCCCCGGACTCGTGAAGAAGCGGCATCCCGAAAGCATTGTCTGCTGATTCGCGCCGAACGGCGAGGCGGGCAAACAAGCACGGGAATCTCCTCCTGGACCCCCTTCACTCCGGTATGGTAGACTCAGATTGAGGCCTTGCCAATGGCCCTTCGGTGGTAAAGAAGTGGCACTAAAGTGCCATCTTTTTTCGAGGCATCTGCGGCCAGCATGATGGCCTTGGCATCGGCCCCGGGCGTAACTACCACAAACATTGCTGCTTACCTCCTTTCGCCAAGAGCGCATTCCTCGCTTATAATCGAACGCCTATGTGCTTACTTAAACCTTACAACCTCCAGCCGTGCGCACACATAGCGACGGCCGTCGTAGTGGCTCTCGCGACGATCCTGCCCGGCCTGAGGGCTGCCGCAGCCCAGCAGGTCTCGGCGGCTACTCAGATTGCGCCGGGCGACACCCCGCTCAATTTGATTGAAACCCCCGAGAAGTACCTCGTCAGCACCAATTCGGGTTATGGACCGCAATACCTGCAGGCCTACGATGAAACCCGGCAGCAGGTGTCGGACCGAGTCACCCTCAAGACCCTGTGGTTCGGGCTCGACTACGAGCCCGCGCAAAAGCTCCTGTTGGCCTCGGACGGGGTCCACGCCGTCCTGGCCCTGCCTTTCGAAAACGGCAGGTTCGGAAGGCCGAGGAGCATTGACCTTCAAGGCTGTGACATGACGGCGGGCATCGCGATTCAGGGTGGGCCTTCACTGACGAACGATCGGGCGGTCGTCGCGTGCACACAGAATCACCGGCTGGTGCAGTTCGATTTCAAGACGGGCCAGGTCCTGAAGAGCGCTGAGGTGGGCGAATTCCCATATGAGGTCAGAACGCTTCCCGGCGGCCGGCTGGCGGTCTCGGTGTGGGGGCAGGCGTCGGTCGAGATTCTGGACGGCGCCGACCTGAGCAGCTTACAGAAAATCAGCGTCGGCAGCCACCCGAGCGACATGCTTGTGCCGCCCGGGAAAGACCAGTTGCTGGTGGCGTGCGCGGATTCCGACCTCGTCTCCGTAATTGACCTTAAAGGCCTGCGCGAGGTCCGCCGGATCGACATCCGAATTCCGGACTCGTCTCTGGGCGGCGCGCAGCCGGACGCCTTGAGCTTCGATCCCGCGACCGGAAAGCTCTTTGTGGCGCTGGCAGGAGTGAACGCGCTCGCCGTGTTTGACCTGGGCAAGGACGAGGACGCGGAGGTTAATTTTGAGGGGCTGCTGCCGGTGGGCGGGTATCCCATGGCGATTCTCTATTCGGCGCGCGCGCGAAAGCTCTTCATCGCGGACGGCCGAAACTTCGTTCAAGGTCCGAGCAGCCCGGAGGCAACCGTCTTTCGGCCGGGCGCGACAGCCAGCGGCCACCAAAGCGATTCGGGTTCCAAGGTGGCCTACATCGGCGACCTGATCGGGGGAGGAATTGAGGCGATCGCAGAGGACGATTTCGGGCGCCTGCGTTCCGAGATGACGAGCCTGGCGAAGCGGGTGTACGGGGGAGGAAGGAGGATGACTTCGCCGCAGTCTCAGGACTTGATCGAGTACTTCTCTGCCAAAAGCAACCCGCAGACGCCCATCCGCCACGTGATCTACGTAATCAAGGAAAACCGGACGTACGACCAGGTCCTGGGCGACGTGAAAGAGGGTAACGGCGCGCCCGAGCTCGTCCTCTTCGGCGAGCAGGTCACGCCCAACCAGCACGCGCTGGCCCGGCAGTTTGTGTTGTTCGACAACTTCTATGTGGATGGTGACGTGAGCGCGGATGGGCACCTGTGGTCCACCACGGCCTCGAGCTCCGACTACGTCAACAAGGTGTGGCCGGGGATCTATTCCGGCCGTCTCAAGTTCGATTTCTGGGGCCCGGATTACGACGGCGACGAAAAGCACGACCACCCGATTGCCGTGCCGAGCTCGGGATTCATCTGGGACCTGGCCCGCGCCGCCCGCGTCTCCTATCGCGACTATGGCGAATGGTGCGTCGACGGCAAGGAGGACAAGAACTCGACCCAATGTTTTGTGCGGGGCCTCAAGGGTCACTTCGATCCCTTCTACCTCGATGGAATCGGAGCCGTGACGGACCGGCGACGGATGGAAGAATGGGAGCGGGAGTTCCGGCGCTCCGAGCAGCCGGGCAACAACCTGCCGGAACTCACCATCATGCATCTGCCGAACGACCATACGATGGGCACGAAACCCGGCAAGCCCACCCCGCGCGCCATGGTCGCGGACAACGACGCGGCGCTAGGACGCCTGGTGGACGTGGTCTCGCACAGCCGCTTCTGGTCGAGCACCGCGATCTTCGTGCTCGAAGACGACGCGCAGGACGGTCCCGATCACGTCGACGCCCACCGTTCGCCGCTCCTGGTCATCTCGCCCTACGTCCGGCATCGTGCGGTCGACCACGCGCATTTTTCCACGGTGTCAGTGCTGAAGACGATCGAGCAACTGCTGGGCCTGGGAAGCCTGACTTACTTCGACGACCGCGCGCCGAGCCTGCTCGCCGACTTCCAGAAGGCGCCCGTGCTTGACCCGTTCAATGCGCGGCCTCCCCAGGTGGATCCGGACGAAATGAATCCGACCAACGGACCTGGCGCTAAGGAGTCCGCTAATTGGGACTTTTCGCGCCCTGACGCCGCTCCCGAGCAGGCGCTGAATAGAATCATCTGGCAGTCGGTCAAGGGGAGTGACTCGGAACCGCCCGCGCCAGTCTTCAGCGTGCAATCGGCGGCAGAGACAGGCCTGGGCCTTCGCTGAAAGCAAGGGACAGGCGGTTGACGCGGGTTTGTGGACCGACCTCAAGGGCCTGGGTAACGGAACTTACCATCCGCCATCGCCAACCAAATCGTGGCGCTTGATGGCGACCAGCTCAGACTCGAGGTCGGCAAGAAGAGCAGCGTCCTCCGTGTCGCGCATTTGCTGCTCGTAACACCTGAGACAAACATCGTCCAGGGTGCTGACCATGTCCTCTTCGTCAACGGTCGCGAGACATATACCACAGAAGGGCATATCCTTACTCCTTGAAAGCCCGAAGAGATTCACGCCAGGCTAGTTCCACTCGGGCCTCTTGATTTGTTCCCTGCGAACTTTAGGCCTTCGCTTACTGTGTGCGAGCTGCGTCAGCTTTCTGATAACCGCCGCAGCAATTTCAAGTCCGCGCGGCGAGCCCAAATTGGAGTACGTGGCTGACCGGCTGTCGCCTGCGATGATTTTCAGGGTGTCGTTGGCATAATGGACTTCGACGACCTCGCTCAGAGGGATGGTCTTTGAGTCAAACTTGCCCACGAAGCAAATACGCCGGGTCGTAACGTGGAGGCAGCCGGTCTCGCGAACCGGAACACGAGCTAAGACCTCTTCCATCTCAGCCTCATCTATGTATTCCTTATCAGTGTCAGTTGCATCCTCGCCGCCATAGTTGTCGTCGGTGTCTCTCGCCTCAGCGATCGCAACCGCCACGCCGCCTTGGGCGCGACCAGCATCGGCAATCTCGCAGCCTTTCACGAGCGCCAAGCAGTTCTCACCTCGTTCAAGCAGAATCATCGCTTGGCTATCAAAACTCTTGAACTCCCCGCGCTCGACGTGCCACGGACCGGGCACTGTCTCACACTCGACGTGCGAGACGCGCGTGAACCAGCTTGCTGTAGGCCTGCCACAAACTTCGCAATTCGCCATAGTGCTCTCTGTTGCCTCCTGAATCTTTCCACCTGGAAGGGGTGGCCAGCGCCTTTGATTCGTGTTGCCGGCGGTCAGGATTTCGTCCGGCTTCAGGCTCGCGGCGATGGCTCCGCTCGATTCCCCGCTTCGCCTTGCTCACCCTTCAAGCGGAAACATTGTTATCACGAGCAAGAAGTATGCCAAAAGATAACGTTATTCATGTATACATCCGTTGCCAGAGATACTGTTGATAATCGGTAGTTTACTGGACCTGTCCCCTCTCTGCGTTTGGGGACGCCAGCAGGCGGTGACACCAACAGTTGACACGAATCGGCTCCCACGTGTATCGGAAGGACGCTTGAAACTCCCGACCTGAGTTTCCCGGCGGGCGCCGGGTCTCTCGGGCGGAATTCCGTTGACTTTTGGCCTCTCCGTGACTATAGATACCACCGCTCGTCGGGTCGGCAAGCTTGCATAGAACAGGCTAGGTATCCTCAAGACAGGGGATCGGCCAAAAGGGGGTGGCTTCAATGTATTGCCGGAATTGCGCTCACCAACTCCCTGACGAGGCGCAATTTTGCACTTCATGCGGCCAACGTCCCGGGGAAGGCACGCGCTATTGCTGGTCCTGCGGGGCAGAACCGGTTCCGAGCGCCGAGATTTGCGTGAAGTGTGGCGTGAGACTCACAAGGATGGGGCAGATGGGGCAGAAGGATTGGCTTGTAGCCTTGCTCCTGTCAATCCTGGTCGGCACCCTGGGCGTCGATCGCTTTTACCTCGGGTACGTAGGGCTGGGTGTTCTGAAGCTCTTGACGCTAGGAGGATTCGGCATCTGGACCCTGGTCGATATCATCCTCATTGCCACGAACAAGCTTCCCGACGGGCAAGGCAACCCTCTTCGCAAATGATCGATGGGTAGGCCTCGGAGCTTGAATTCCTCATTCGGACAGCATACATTCTAGCAATCGAGTGACGAGCTTACGCGAACTCACCGCACCCGCGCGCGCCGCGCTGCCGGCAGCAAGCCTCGCCCGTTGGGCTTCCATATTTTTCAGCTTGTCGGTGCTGACCTTCCTGATTTCGCTGGCGGCCGCAGAAGCCTTCCTCGCCGCAGCCTCGGTTGCCTACTTTGCTCACCTGCTGCGTGATCGGCCCGCGGTCAGATTCCCGCCCGTCAAGATCCCATTGGCTCTGTTCTGTTTGACGACGCTGGTTTCGGTCGGGTATGCCGCCAATCCCGCCGCCGGTGGGTTTGCGGTGCGCAAGCTCGCGCTCTTTTGGATTCTGTTGCTCGCGGCCAATCTGATCGTCAGCGCCGCCCACCTGGTTGCGCTTTACAAGGCGTTGTTTCTAGAGTCGGCGCTGGCAGGGCTGGTGGCCACGGCGCAGTTCGGGCGCGAATATCGGACCGTTCGAGCGCTCCACTCTGATCGCGTTTACTCTTACATGACTACGGAGCGCATCTCCGGCTTCATGGGCCACTGGATGAACTTCGGCGGGCAACAGATGCTGATATTCGCCGCGCTGGCTGCCTTCCTGCTGTTGGGTGCCCGGCCGGCGCCGGACCCGCCCGCGTCTCGAGCCCCGAGATCCGCGTCCCGAGGTTGGTGGGTGGTCCTGACGATGGTCGCGCTTTCCATCGTCCTCAATTTCACCCGCGGCGTGTGGCTCGGATGCTTCGTCGCAACTTTGTACCTGGTGGGACGCTGGAGGCCGCGCTGGCTGTGGACGCTGCCAGTCCTGCTGGTCTTGGGCTACCTCGCGGCCCCATCCCTGGTGCGGCAACGCGTGAACGTTCTGCGCCATCCCGGGAGCGACCCGGCCCTCGCCATCCGCTTCGAAATGTGGGACGTCGGACTGCGCATGGTGGCGAGGCATCCGTGGGTCGGCGTGGGTCCGAACAACATCGAGCAGGTCTACCGGCTTTACCTGCCCCCGGGAAGAGCGGCCCTGGCGGGCTACCACGAACAC
>QHZK01000093.1 GCA_003224635.1 Acidobacteriota bacterium
CTTCGACGAGAGAGCTGAAGGCATTGTCAAACATCGGGCCCACCAGATCGCGATAGCAACTGATGGGACTGAACGGCGCCGACCCGTGAATGTCCCAGGTGATCTCGTTGAAGACCGTCTCAAACATGTTGACGGTCACGAAGCGCACGTCGCGCTCGATCAAGCGCCGCGCGAGCAGGCAGCCCTGGCCGAAGCGGTTCATCCCGTACTTCTTGCGCACGTCGCCCGACTCCTGCCTGAGCTCGAAAGCCTCGCGCGCCTTGGCGGACGACATCAGCGTGTAAGCCTGGTTGAACGTCGAGTCCATAAGCTTGGCGTCCTGGCTCGACTCGAAGTAGGAAACGGACTTGTCGATCTCGTTGCGCCAGCTCCGGCGCCGGTCGACGCGCACCGCAGCGATGTAGTCGGGCGGGAGCATATCGGGAACTCTGAAGTTCGGGTCGGAGGGGTCGGCGTTCAGGACGAAGGGATCGAAAGTCTTGCCCAAGAAGCCGGCGCTCTGCCCGTGGGGCATGTTGCCGCCTGTCGGGCCGATCACTTTCGGGATCAGCACGTGCGGAGGCACGTCGCCCTTGGGTCCCTTGTACTTGCTGAGCACGCAGCCGATGTGCGGATACTCGAGGCCCCCCTGGAAGAGGCGGCCCGTTTGCATCATCTGATGACCGGTGTCGTGGACGGCCGCGGCGGTGTGATACACGGAGCGCACCAGCGCGAACTTGTCCGCGTGCTTGGCCATGCGCGGGAAGACTTCGCAAATCTGGATGCCGTCCACGTTGGTCGGGATGGGCTTGTAAGGGCCGCGGATTTCGGCGGGCGCGTTCGGCTTCATGTCCCAAGTGTCAAGCTGGCTGGGTCCGCCGACGAGGAACAGCATGATGCAGTTCATGTCCTTGTCCGGGTTGACGGCGCCGAATGCCTTCAGACTCAGAAGATCGCCCACGCTCAGCCCCAGGAAGGCGAGCGAGCCCGCGTGCAGAAAGTCGCGCCGGGTCATTCCATCGCAGAAGTGAACCGGCTTGTCAGCGTCCAGCCTGTACATCGTAGCGCCTCCTCAAAGGGCACGAACCGGCCTCGCAGGCCCCGGACGACCGACGTCACCCGGTTCCCAAAGACCAGCGCACTCGTGACGCCCGCGCAAAACCAAGGGAGAGTGCGGCGTTCATCATGGCCTCGTGATCGGACCCGTATTCTTTTAACAAATACTACCGGTTGTGGGTCGAGTCAAGGGGAAATCCGGCTCGGCGGTGGTAGCCACGGCAAGGCTTTATTGCCGTGGGCTCGTCCTCGAACCGAATAAAAGCCCACGGCGCCAAATGCGCGCCGTGGCTATCCACTACGCTGCCACTTCCCCAAAATAATCCCAAAAACAAAGCCAACCCCTGACTAATCCAGGACTGATAGAATGAATTCGCAGCCAGCATCAAATCTTCGGGTGGAGAAACAGGATGAAAATTGCCGCAGTGCAGATGGACGTCAAAATCTTCGAGAAAGGTCGCAACCTTGGTCAAGTCCTAGCGGACCTGGAAACGGCGGCGCGCGCCGGGGCCAAGCTCGTCGTCTTTCCCGAATGCGCGCTTACCGGTTACTGTTTCGCGAGCCGCGAGGAAGCCTGGCCGCTGGCCGAAACCGTTCCGGGTCCGAGCACCGAAAAGATCGCCGCCGCCGCAAAGAGAGTCGGTTGCACGGTCGTGGTCGGGATGCTCGAGCGCGATGGAGAGCGGATCTACAACGCCGCCGCGGTCATCAGTCCTGAAGGCGTACTGGGCGCGTACCGCAAGGTCCATCTGCCCTACCTCGGCATCGACCGTTTTAGCGCGCTCGGTGACGGCCCTTTCCCCGTGTTCACGACGCCGCACGCCCGGCTCGGCGTGAACATCTGTTATGACTGCAGCTTCCCCGAGTCGGGCCGTATCGTGAAACTCCAGGGTGCGCAGGTGCTGTGCATCCCCACGAACTGGCCCGTGGGTTCCGACTCCTGGGAGCACACGCCCAAGGTGCGCGCCACCGAAAACCACATGGTGGTGGTCGCCGCCGACCGCGTGGGCGAGGAACGCGGCTTTCGCTTTGCCGGGCACTCGCAGATCGTCGACTTCAGCGGGCGAGTCCTCGCGGAGGCGGGCGAAACCGAGGAGACGATTATCTACGGCGAGGTCGACCTCGCCGCCGCCGATAATAACCGCGTAGTGCGAATCCCGGGCCAGTGGGAATTTGACCGCATCGCGGCGCGCCGCCCGGAAATGTACCAGGCGCTCACGCAGGCGGGGGAGCTAGTCGGCAGTCGGCAGTCAGCGGTCAGCAGTCCGCAGCAGTAGACCACTTGACCTCGTGACTTCGCGCCAATTCTTGAGACCTTTCTACCGGCGACCTGATTCCGCGCTCGCCCTCGCAGGGAGTTCTTGATTACGTCTTCCTCGCCGTTCATAATCCTTTCCCGAACTTGGCCCGCCTGAGGAGGATCGATGGAAAAGGATCTTTCGCGGAGAGACTTCCTCGTCCATGCCGGAGGAGCGGTCGCTGTCTCGATGGCCTGCGGCGCGATCGCGCCGAGCCGGGCTGCGGCACAGTCCGGGCCGATGCGCCTCGGAGGTCCGATCTTCGTCAAGTCCAACGATCCGGCCGTTTTGGCGAAGGCGCATCGCGATCTAGGCTATCGAGCCGCTTACGCTCCCGAAGTCTCGCTCACGGACAAGGACGGCATCAGCGCCATTATCAAGGAATTCGCAGCTCAGGACGTGGCGATTGCGGAAGTGGGAGCCTGGGTCAACATGCTCGATCCCGACCCCGAAAAGCGCCGCAAGAACATGGCCTACGTCACCGAACGGCTGGCCTTGGCCGAGGCCCTGGGAGCGCGCTGCTGCGTTGACATCTCCGGGTCCTACAATCCGGACGTCTGGTATGGTCCCCATCCCAAGAACCTCAGCCAGGAGTTCATGGAGGCCACGGCGGAGAACGCGCGCAAGCTGATCGACGCGGTCAAGCCGACGCGGACCACCTTTTCGATTGAGATGATGCCCTGGAACCTGCCCACCGGTCCTGATGAGTATTTGACGCTCATCCAGGCCGTCGACCGCAAAGCGTTCGCCGTTCACCTCGACGTGTGCAACGTGATGAACAGTCCCGCGCGGCTCTACCACAATGGCGACGTGATTCGCGAGTGCTTCCAGAAGCTCGGACGCTGGATCGTCTCCTGCCACGCTAAAGACCTGAAGTGGGAGACGGAGTATCAGGTCTGCTTCCGGGAGGTGATTCCCGGCCGCGGCATGATCGATTACAAGGCGTACGTGCAGGGACTGTCGCGGCTTCCGGTCGATGCGCCGCTCATGCTGGAGCACCTGAAGACGGCCGAGGAGTACGCGGAAGGGCGGAGCTACATTCAGGGAGTGGCCAAATCCCTCGGCCTTTCCTTCGGCGCCGCTGGCGGCATCGATGGCGCTTGAGCTTTGAACGGCGCGAGCTTGCCAACGTTTTAAGTCGCAAGAAGGTCCGCTTGCCACAATATTTCGCCGCTCAAGATCGGCGGCGATGACTTCTTGAGCCGCCCGCCTTCAAGTTCAGTCAACCTCTTGGTCGACTTGACGCTATGGTTCGTCCTCCAAGAGACGGACCATAAGCACTGAAGCTCCTCCAACGGACAACGGTTCGCCGCGCCACCAGTGCTAGCAGTAGGCTAGGCAGGGACGCTGGAGTCCGGAAGGTTTCTGCTTCCGGACCAAGCGTTGGTGGCGAAAAATCCGGGGCTTCGACCCAGCACGACAGTGCCCCTCGATGGCACCAACGTCCCATTGTGCTTCTGGCGATGGCACGAACGGCCCATTGTGGTTCTCGGGCAGGTCGGTGATCATGGCTTTGCTTCGGACTGCTCGTTGATGGATTCCCGCTCGAGGTCCGTTAGTCCGCCGGGCACAGCTCCCCGGTAAGCCAAAGTTTGTTCTTGAGAGACGCCGCTACCACTTAGGCGTGTCCGCCGAGGTGACATCACTCGGTCGCGCTGAGGTCGTTGCAGCGCACAAAAATTTCCAGTTTCGCCGGACGCGGCCCGGTGCGGGATCGCGCCGGCGCTGTCCTTGAAGGGGGATAGACATGCAGCGCTCTACTTCGTCGAGGTTGGCAGTTTCTGTTCTGGCGGTTTTTTCACTCCTCTGTAGCACACTCCTGATCAAAGGAATAATCAATCAAGTGCCGACCGGCGCCTGGGCCCCGGCGGGCACAATGGCGTTGCCGCGTTCAGGGGCCGCGACGGTGGCGCTCCAGGACGGCCGCCTTCTGATCACTGGCGGTGGCACCGCAGGTTCATGCCCGGGAGGAAGTGGCGCCAGCGCGGAAATCTTCGACGCCTCGGGCAACTTCTCCGCTGCCGCCTGTATGAGCTTCGCGCGCAGCAAACACACCGCCACGGTGCTTCAGGACGGGCGCGTAGTCGTGGTGGGCGGCGTCGGTGGAGGCGGGACCGCGATCGACAGCGCCGAGATTTACGACCCGGTCGCTAACACCTGGACCGTCACCGGCTCGCTCAAGGCGGCGCGCTCCGGCCATACTGCATCTCTTCTCGTGGACGGCACGGTGCTCATCGCCGGGGGCGATAACGCCGGCGTAGCGCAAAACAGCCTGGAAGTTTTCGACCCGACCGCCGGCGCTTTCACGACTGCGACCGGGGCGCTCTCGAGTCCGAGAGAATCCCACGCTGGTGCGGTACTCCAGGATGGCCGCGTCCTTATCGTGGGCGGTTATTGCTCAGGCTCAGCCCAAGTATGTCCAAACGGAACGGGGCCACTGGCTTCTTCCGACATCTACGACCCCTCGACCGGGTCAGTTTCCCCCGGGCCTCTTATGTCGACAGCCCGGCAAGGGCTCTCTGCCACCACGCAGCTCGACGGCAAAGTCTTCGTCGCGGGCGGCAACAATGGCTCAGTCGATTTGGTCTCGACAGAAGTCTACGACCCGGCTGCCGGGGGGGCGTTCGCAGTCTCCGCCACTCTGGCCACCGCTCGCCAGGGCCACCAGGCCTTTTTGCTCCCTCACAGCAACAATATCTTGATCGTTGGCGGCACGTCAGCCGGCGTAGCGCTCAATTCGTCCGAGCAGTACATTCCCTGGACCGGGACTCTCAACACCGCCAGCTTCATGACCTCCGCGCGCGCGGGCGCAACTGGCAGCCCCCTCAGCCAGGACGGATTGCTTCTGGTTGCGGGCGGTAAGGACTCTTTGACGCCGCCGAATACGCTTCAAAGCAGCGAACTTTACGGCTTCGCTACCGTTAAGACCGACAAAGCCGACTACCCTCCGGGGACCACAGTGAATATCACCGGCTCCGGCTGGCAGCCCCGCGAGACCGTCGCGCTCACGCTCGTCGAGTCGCCGCTCATTGATACTCACGGCCCTTATACCGTTACCGTTCAGCCGGACGGCACCTTCTCCGATAGCTCGTTCACAACCGACATACACGACCTCGACGTTCACTTCACACTCACCGTCGTGGGCTCAGCCTCTCAGGCGCAGACGACGTTTACGGACGCCAACAAAGGCAACCTCAACTCCTTCACCGTGTCCTGCTCCGGCCCCGTTGGGGTCGGTAACCCCTCCAGCTGCACTGCCACGGCCACGGGCACTGGGAGCAATGTGCCCTCGGGGACGGTCACCTTTTCTGCTTCTGGGAGTGGAAGCTTCAGTGCTACCGGCCAGTGCACGCTGAGCGGTTCAGGACATACCTCCAACTGCTCTGTAAACTACACTCCGAGCAGCGCCGGAACCGGCTCTCAGACAATTACGGCAACTTACCCCGGCGACTCCAATTACAACGCTCCACCCAACGCAACCACGGCGCTTCAGATCTATGGCACGGCGACGAAATACATCGTGACGTCTACTAGCAACACGCCGGCGGCAGGCGCGGCGGTGACGATCACCGCGCAATTGGCCGACGCCAACGGAACCTCAGTGCCAACCTCGGGCAAGGTCGTGACGTGGACCAAGACGGGGACCGGCGGGTCGTTCGCCTCCCCGACCAGCACGACGAACAGTAGTGGTATAGCCACGGTGTCTTTCACCACCAGCACGGTGGCTGGCACGGTCCACACGGTGAAGGCAACCGACAACAGCGGTCTGACGGGCACTAGCGCGAACATCACGACCGTAGCGGACGCGGTGAGCGCTTCAGCTTCGACCGTGAGCGCCAACCCCCTGGCTGTCCCGGCCAACAACACGACGACGTCGACGATCACAGTAACGCTCAAGGATCAGTTCAGCAACCCGGTGAGCGGCAAGACCGTGACGCTGACCGCGGGCAGCGGCAGCTCGACGATCTCCGCCGCCAGCGGCGCGTCAGGCGCCAACGGCGTGGTGACGTTCACGGTAAAAGACGCCGTGGGCCAAACTGTCACCTACACGGCCAAGGACACGACCGACAATCCCAACGTCACCCTCACGCAGACGGCCGCGGTCACGTTCTATGTTCCTACCGCCCTTATCACCAGCGGCAACAGTACAACCTTTGGAGAGACGAAGCTTGGGACATTCACCGTAACGGCCAACGGCTTCCCGGCGCCAACGTTCACCGAGAGCGGGACACTTCCGAATGGGGTGACATTTAATACCGCCACAGGCGTGCTTAGCGGGACTCCGGCCTCAGGCACGGCGGGCGCCTATAATAACATCAGCTTGGGAGCCTCCAATGGCTACGGCGCGTCGCCGACGCAGAACTTCACTCTGACCGTGCAAGCGCCGCCCGCTGCGCCCTCCACGCCGGTCCTGCTGCCGACCACCGCTGGGAACCCAGAAGACAACGTTACGGCCAGTATCACACCGTCGTTCTATGGAACGACAGGCGCGACAGCCACGACTGTAACCATCTACAGTGATAGTGATAACGTTAACGTTCAGGTGGGCAGCGGCGCGGCCTCAAATTACTCGAACAACACCTTCGGCGTCAGCGCCAACAGCCCTGTGCTGGGCGTCGGGCCGCATGCGATCACCGCAGTGGCCACGGACCAGTTCGGGAACACGTCCCCCGCTTCGGGTGTGCTGAACATACAGGTCGTCAAAGACATCTCCCCGGTGCTCATTGGAGCCAACAACGGAACAGCCAACACCGGCAACACGGCAGCAAGTACCCTCGCTCAAACTGGAGTGACTGCCGCCACCGGTGGCACGCTCTTCGTGACCATCGCCATGGACGGAGGCACAGGAGGCGTTACGGTCAGCGACAATGCGACGGGATCAGGAAGCGCCAATTTTTACAGCAAAGATGCCGACGTGACGAACGGCACTGGCACGACCGGGGTACGAACCCTCGTTTTCTCCGCGCCGGTAACCCGCGCTTTGTCGAACAATACTATTACCATTTG
>QHZK01000045.1:0-3114 GCA_003224635.1 Acidobacteriota bacterium
TGGATGTTGCCTTGGCGAACTTCAGCGGGGAAGAGTTTTCCTTGTACCACAATGACGGCCATGAGCTATTCTCGGATTGGGCTAACCGGACGCCGATCGGAGAGGCAACACGGATGCTCAGCGGCTGGGGCACGAAGTTCTTTGACTACGATAACGACGGGAACCTGGACTTGATCTTCGCGAGCGGGCATCCTGACCCCGACATCGGCAGGACCTCGCAGTACGCTTACCTTGAGCCCTTGCTTCTGTTCCGCAACACCGGACGCGGTTTCGTGAACGTCAGCTCAGAGGGGGGCGACGCGTTCCGGCAGCGCTGGGCGGCCCGGGGTCTGGCGGTGGGAGACTTTGACAATGATGGGGCTCAGGATGTCTTGGTTGGCATCAACGGCGGCGCTCCCCTGCTCCTGAGAAATCAAGCCACAGCCGGCAACAATTGGCTCGGGCTCCATTTGGTCGGTCGGAGCTGCAACCGGGATGCAGTGGGGGCAACCATCAGATGGTCCTGCGGCGGAACCGTTCGATCGCGATATAAAGTCGGCGGCGGCAGTTTCTGCTCCTCCCATGATCCTCGTGTGGTGCTGGGACTGGGTCAAGGCAAGACCGCCGATTGGGTGGAGGTGACGTGGCCGTCACCTTCTAGGAGAGTTGACCGGCTGGCAAGACCGCCGGTCAACACCTACATTACTCTTGTCGAGGAAGAGCGCAAAGCAGCGTCAGGCAACGCCTCGCGAAGCCGAAAGAGAGCGCGATGTTAAGGGCGAATCTAATTGTCGCGATGTCGGCAACGCTCATCGCGGCCTTTGAAAATGGCGCGCGGGCAGTACAAAAATCTTCGCTTGCGTCCCCGCCTCCCCAATCGGCCGAAGTCTCCCAACTCGCCCGCCAGGCGCAAGAGGCGCTGAATCGAGGCGAGACTGAGACCGCGGTCCGTGACTATGAGAAGCTCGTCAAGATGCTTCCTAGCGCGGGCAACTACTACGCCGACCTCGGCATGGCCTACTATTCTGCGGGCAGGTTTCAGAATGCCGCGCAAGCCTTGCGACAAGCCCTCACGCTGAAACCCGGTCTTGGCCAAGCGCGTTTCCTGCTTGGCGCGAGCCTGGCGGAAAGCGGGCGCTGTCCGGAAGCCTTGCCCTATCTGAAGAAGGACGCGGCCCACGCCGCCGACTCACAGCTGAAGCGGACGGGTGAGGCGGACGGGCTGCGGTGCGCTTTGGCGCTCGACCAGGAGGATTCCGTAGCGGGATTTCTTCAGATGCTTCAGCACGACTTCCCTAACGACCCCGAGGTCCTCTACTTGAAAGTCCATGCCTATTCCGACCTTTCTACGCGGGCGGCGCAAAAATTGCTCGTCACGGCGCCGGCTTCCATCCAGGTAAATGAACTCAGCGCCGAAGCGCTGGAAGCCCAGGAAAAGTGGGATGAGGCGGCGGCTGAATATCGCAAGATCCTGACCAAGGACCCGAGCCTTCCTGGCATCCATTACCGCTTGGGACGACTGCTGTTGACCAAGCCTCGTACCCCAACTTCCCTTGACGAGGCGCGGCACGAATTCGAAGAGGAATTGAAGGCCGATCCGACGAACGCCGGGGCGGAGTACGTCCTGGGAGAGCTGGCGCGCCAGGCTCGTCAGTGGCCGGCGGCCATCGAGCACTTTTCGCGTGCCTCGAAGCTCGATCCGACTTTCGTGGACGCGTTCATCGGGCTTGGCAAGTCGCTGGTTTCCGCCGGGAGGGTCCCTGAGGCCGTTCGACCTCTCGAGACCGCGACGAGACTCCAGCCTGATAACCCTGTCGCTCACTACCAGTTGGCTTTTGCTTATCGCCGTGCGGGACGTACTGACGACGCTGACAAGGAGCTCCTGACGTACCGGCAGGCCAACGAAAGAGCCCGCCGCGCCTTACAGGATATTCGCTCCGCGATTCTGGGCAGGACGACGCCGGCACAGACTGAGGAACCACCTGAGTAACACATTTTTCCTCCTTCAAGGTAATTGCTGGCTCTGAATTCGATGTACAGCAAGGGCTCAGCGTATCGGAAACTATGGGCTTGGAAACCAACCCTATTAATAGCAGCAGTGAGGCGGGCGGGTGTGCTTCTGGAGGTGGTGTCTGCGCCATGTATTTCTGTTGCCTAACAGCACGCTATCTAGCACAACGCCGAATGGCGTATCGAGCAAAGGCCGCCTGGACATCTCTGAAGTCGGAATGGACCCTCACCCCTGGTTTTCACTTTCACCGTCAGCTTTTCCAGCTTCAGGCAGAGCCCCGAGCAAACGCGGAGTCGACTCCACCACTTCCAGCGGAGGGATGGGTTCCGCCGCGGTGGCCCCCAAGTCCCTGAACCTGCGTATACCCGGCAGAAGTCTCGTTTCAAAGGACCCCACCGCCTTGTTGAATGTGTTGACGGCAGCGGTCAAGGCTTTCCCCAAGTTGTCGAGATGATCCCAGAGAACCGAAGCGCGCTCGTACACCTGCTTTCCGAGGTCGCTGATCTCACGCGCGCTTTGGGCGAGCTTCTCCTGCCTCCAGCCATCACCCTTTGTTTGAAACGGTTGATGAACGAGGTCATCAAGCCGACGGCCCGGAAGTTGGGCATTCCCGAGGTCGGCTGGAAAATGCTGCGTCGGTGGAACAGTACGGTGATGAACGAGGAGCACTTTTCGGACAAGGTTCGACAGACACGCCTCGGCCACGCCAGCCCAATCGTCACCAATGAACACTACACGGTCGTGCGTGACAGCGTATCGCGGAGGGCTGCCGAGGCCATCGATCGACGGCTGGAAGAATCACGCAAGAATTCGTCGAAGAATGTTGGCACACCGGAGGCAGTTGGTGTGTAAGCGACTGAAAGCAATGGTAGGCCTGGGGAGATTCGAACTCCCGACCCACGGTTTAGGAAACCGTTGCTCTATCCATCTGAGCTACAGGCCCGTTGATCCAAATCACTAGTTGTCAATAGGTTAGCATACCGCACGACCCTCCTCAATGCCAAGCCACAACTAGAAACTATCTTCGGACCTACCGCAGGAAATCCGGCCTCACTCAGCGCGAGGTGGCTTTCCTTCCCGGCTGGGGCAACGGGGTTCAGGTATCGCGCTATGAGAAGCGGCGC
>QHZK01000045.1:3156-42659 GCA_003224635.1 Acidobacteriota bacterium
AGATCACGATCAAAGGCGCCGGCCTCGCAATGCTGATTGAGATCACCGATCAAAACATAAGAGGATTTGGTGTGTGGGTGGGCCCCGGAATTTGCGTTAATGGTGTTGAGCAGACCGAAGGCTTCATCATTGACTGGTCGAAGGGCGTCGTCGGGCAACTGCCGGCCGGACTCCAACAGTACGAAGTGTCGTTCTACACAGCCTGCCGAATGAGCGAGTACGGCTGCCGGACGAGCGAAGTGTCCCTCGTCTATGTAGTGCTCTATGCCTATAGTCCTTCGACGGAACAGGGCTACGTTTATTTGCCCGGGAGGGATGACGAATTGTTTAAGTTCAACCATGCGATGTGGCACGGGCATGGCTTCGAGGGGAACTGGCTCCGCGCGACGAGCGCTTGGGAGAAGTTCGTGAGGCCGCTCATCGCGAGAGCGACGGAAGGTGCCGGCCGAGCAGTTGCGGAGCTTGCTCGGATTAACGAGCGCTCACTACGTGGCAGGCAAGCATACCCTGGCCATCGTCGATTCATCGTTGGCGTAATCGAGCGCGCGAGTCTGAAGTACGCAAGGCCAATATTCAAAAGGAGCGTGCAAGAAAATGAAAAAAAACGCTTGTAAGTGCATCAGCCACAGCCTTGCTGGTTTTGTCCTTCGGCTTATCGAAGGCCAGCCACGCCAGGGCGGCCGCGGGTGACCAGAACGGTTCAATATTCGCCAGTTTGAGCTTCAGGAGGAGGCTGCAAACAAGGGCGCCCACGCCGCGCTCGAACGCGTATACAACATTCTCGCACGCCCGCGGTTGAAGCCTTGTGACGACGCCTTGCTGAAAGACCCGGAGGCCCCGGTCCTGTTTCCTTACGGCGGTTTCGGGTCTCATCTGGCGGCTTGGACGCTGCGAAGCTGCGGACGTACTAGCGCCCCTGCATTACAAGAAGCCTTTAGTCGCCCTTGCGCCACCGGGCAACCAGTTCGCGGGCGGCGGCTGGCCATTCCGGAAAGAGAAACTGGAAACCGGCAGCCAGTAGGCGGCCCGGCACAACACGACGGCTCTTCAGAATCAGTTCCGACTCCGTCCGTAACACGAGGGCTCCTGTCTCGATCAACCATTCGGGAATGGGCAAGCCGACACTGATGCCCCACGCGTCGCGGAGGCCTCGCATGAAATCGGAGTTGGGCAGCGGATGGGGAGAAGCTAGATTAATGCGGCCTGAGAGATCTTCACGAGCGATCAATAGCTCCATTGCCCGCACGAAGTCGGCTTCATGAATCCATGAAACAAACTGGGTGCCGGGACCTTGCCTGCCCCCAAGGCCGCGGCGCACCAAGCCGAGCAGCACGTCAAAGACACCGCCACGATCCGGGCTGAACGTCATAGCGCTGCGTATGGCGATCTTGCGGGTGTGCGGGGTGGGGGTTGAGAAGAACGCTTCTTCCCATCCTTTTGCAACCTCAATGGAAAAGTTCCAGGTGTCCGGAGCTCCAGGCTCGTTCCCGCCCAGTTCGCCGTTCGCTTCGTCCATGGCTCGATCCAGTGCATGGCGGTAGATGGTCGCCGTACTGGCGTTCACCCACAGGCGCGGAGGTCGATCAAGGGATGCCATCACCCGATTTAACAAGAGCGTGCTTCGAATGCGCGATTCGTAGATCGCGCGCCGGTTCTGAGCGTTGTAGCGGCAATCCACACTCCGTCCGGCAAGATTGATGCAAACGTCGCTCTGCTCCAGTTCCGTGGTCCACGCGCCGGGCGCAGCGCCATCCCAGGCCACCACACGCCATGGTGCGGGTTGCGGACTGCGACTGAGAACAGTGACGCTGTGGCCTTCGGCATGAAAGTGGCGCGCGAGGATGCGACCCACCTGCCCGCTCCCGCCGGGCATGATGATCCGCATCGGTTCGGGTCCAGTCATTACTGTTCCTCTCCCGACGGGAGATAATTCCCCCAAGCCGGTGATTCAGCGATTTGCTGAATCGCGGCATTTCGCTCCCGGAGGAGTGCCTGCATATAACGGCGGAGCACTACCAATTCGGCCAAGCGTCCCAAGATTCCCAGCGGCGCCGCAAGACAGAACACGTCTCGCATTTCGGTCTCCTCCGGTGACAAGGACCGAAAGAAGTGGCCGTGCTTCATCGATTGGAAGGGGCCCCGAACCATTGTGTCCTCAAAGTACGTGGGCCGATTCATAGCCGTCATTTCGCTCGTAAGTCTCTGCCACACTCCGAAGTGCTTGGCGCGCCAAGTGACACGCTGCCCCATACCTATCAGTCCGGCGGTAACCCCAGCCTCCGCCACGGCCGCTTCGCCCCAATGGACATTGCCCGCGAGATGCACTTCCACACTTCGGGCGAGATCGAAGCATCGTTCAATCGGGGCACGGATCAGCGTGAGCTCCTCTAGTTTCACCACGTCTGGTTACTCTCTCGCTCTGCCAGCATCCGCACATGACTCAGGACCCGCAAGTGAATACGATGGATGATCGCGTCTGACCACCATTTCCAGTATTCCGCCGGCCACAAGCCGTGTTGATACCACGTTGCCCCTTCCAGCAGCGTGTGGCCATTCGCCAGCTTCGTCAGCCGGAACTGGCCTCGTTCGGAAACGAGGTACCCGTGCAGATGTTTCGGCTGTATGTGGCCGTAGGGACTCCGCTCGTGCATTGGAGCCGGATTCTCCGTGACCCGAAACTGGAGAAGGCGCGGCTCGTCCCAGACCTCAATCGGCTCCACGAAGGGGCCGGTGGAGAATTCGCAATACCGTATCGCGCCGGGGCCTAACCCCTCAATGCGCGCCCGCATTGGGTAAGCCAGTCCTGCGCGGAAGTACCACTCCTGCGGCTCAGGCAACTCCGAAAAGGCCAGCACGTGTTTCCAGACCTGCTCGGGCGTGGCCGCAACGGTGATTGCAGTCCGCACTTCAAAGACGGGCGGCGGAGCCTTGACGTCCCACGCAAGGGTGGCGGGGGACAGCAGGAGCAACATGGTGACGTTGCGCGCGGTTTGCCTTCCAGGCTCGGCTCGGTAGGCCAACCAACCGCCGAGTGCTCCCAGGGGGCGACCAGTGGCAGGGACATTAGAATACATATCGAGCCTTCCAGTCCCCCGATCAACAAAGAGCAGGCGGATGCCATCGCCGTGACGGCCCCGATGGCTGCGGCGCGTCCTGCGGTAGGGGGACGAAATGCCCATGACGCGAGAACCCCAAATACGAAGGGGAGGAGAGCAAAAAGAGTCCAGCCGTAGGCGCCCATACGCAACAGAGCAACCCCACAGGCAATCAAGAGGGCCGCAACGCCTAGACCGCCACCATAACGCCTTGTTGGACTCATCACCTAACCCCCGCTGCGATTTCGATCAGTTGCAACGCCGTCTTCCGCAAAGGCCGCATGAAAGGCAGCGAAGAGAGGCGGATCAAACCCACCACGCTCTTCGACGCCAGTTCCAGCAGCCTGACGGTCCTGTCTTGATGCGCCGACTCATCGATGACCCAGAAGAAAATCACACCCATCTGAAAGAACCAGAGCACGCCGGGCAGGTGGGGTTCCAGGTCCCGCGGAATGCGCACCCCACAATCGACCAGAATGCGGCGAAACCAGGCAATGTCGATGTCGCGGATCTCTTTCGTTTGCGGGCCGAAGGGCGAAAGCGGGTGTTTCGGGTCCGCGCCGTTTCTCAGAAGAGTCCGCAAGACGCCCCGGTTGGGCGCGAAATGATCAAGCTTCACTCGAATCAACTTCCGCAATCGGGCTTCTAGACCCTTGGAATGTTCCAAGGCCGCCTCGATCTTGGGTTGCATCTCCGCGCAGGAGCGCTGGTAGAAGTCCATGACAATGGCGTCCTTCGACGGGTAGTAGTAATAGGCTGCGCCCGTCGCGACCCCCGCCTTTTGGGCGATTTCCCGCATGGTGGCGCTGTCAAACCCTTCCTGCCGGAAGAGCTCCAGGGCGGCGTCCAAAATCCTGAGGCCGGTCTCTTCGGCTTTGGGGGTCACCTTAGTAGTCGGCATAGATTTGAACATGTTCAAGACCCAGTATAGGGGTGCGCGGTAGGCTTGTCAAGAACTTTTTGAACACGTTCAGGAACGCGTCCCGCCTCTGGTTTGGCCCCTCGGTGAGGCCTGTTTCTCGGCGTATAAGGAGATTTTTCACTCGGACGTATAATGCCCTAACCGTTCCTAGACCGGACTGAACGGTCCTAACCTCTGGCCAGCCGTCAGGAGGCGGCTGGCCATGAGGAGAAAAACATATAGCGTTGGGAAGAGAGCCCACCGACCGAAAATGAAGCTTGGGCTGCCCGATCTTTAGATCAGGCTAAAGAGCAGTCCTCAGCAGGAACTCCAGGGGGTCGAGCACGCCCTGGCCCGGCTGGAAGTCGGCAAGCCGGGTCACATCCCAGAGGCTTACAGCCGCTTTCACAACCACAGCCTTGGAGTAGGATTTCGGAATTCAAATTTCATCCCGATGAACGGCGTCAAGCAGAGGGTTGGAATCTTTCGTCGTCCCTCCGCCATCAACCCGCTTCGGCGCCTTTGCCGCTCAGAACGTCCACTTCAAGGCGAACTGAATCTCGCGCTGGTTGTCGGACAGGGTGCTGGTCACCGCGGCGCCCCCGGCCACGTCCACCGTCCCGCCAGGCAGTGCGAAATTGGGCGTGTTGGCGATATTGAAGAACTCGGCGCGGAACTGGAGCCGATGACGCTCCGTCACCCGGAACTCCTTCAGCATGGCGACGTCGAAGTTGACGAGTTCAGGTCCGCGAAGGTTCCCGTTACCGCCGTTGCCGAACACGTGCGCCGAGAGTTGGCCGGGAGCAAGCGGCGCAGGACGAAAAGCCGACGGGTTGAAGAAGCACGCCAGCGTCTGCTTGCCCGACCCGCACAGCGGATCGATGGACTGCGCGGAGGCGGTGTCAAACGAGAAGTCGTAGGGATTGTGAATTCGGTCCGGACGATAGCTGTTAGTCCCCGTGTTGCTCAGGTCTGTGGACAGGTTCGCGGTATACGCCTGTCCGCTCTGCAGGGTTGTAATTCCTGAGACCTGCCACCCGCCGAGCATGACGTTTGGAGCGCCGGCCAGGCTTCCGAGGAAACGTTTTCCGCGCCCGACCGGAAGCTCGTAGAGGTAACTTAACGAGAGGTGGTGGCGAATATCGGGAGGCGCCGCTCCTTTTTCCGCGACGACGTTGTGGGCGTTCTGGATGTTCCCGGCCACGTTACCATCCGCCGTTCCCAGGCTCTTCCCCAGCGTATAAGCCGCGAGGATGTTGAAGCCGTCCGCAAATCGGTGATTCACAGACGCCTGGAAGGAATTGTACGAGACACTAAGCTGCGGGAAATCCAGAGGCAGGATGGTCACCAGATTGGGCAGGACGTTGAAATACGGGCGTCCCAGATTGCCGGTGGCGTCGGAGAAATTGGTGTCCAGGGGCAGGAGCGGCTGGTTCAGGTCGCTGGCTTCGTGGTTCCACAAACGATAAGCGTGCGTCCCCACATAGGCCACCTGGATGACCCAATTCTCGCGGACCTCCTGCTGCACGTTGAAATTCCACTCGAAGATGCGGGGCATGAGCCGCGTCGGTCCGTTCGTGCGTACGGTCCCGGAGGGGTTGGCGGGGTCAGGGAAGACGACCGCGGCTGGAAACCCGGCGGAAACGAACTGGCTCGCCGGAGGAATGATGGAGGATGGAAAGCTCTGGGAGTCCACCGAAAGGAAAGGCGGGTTCAAACCGAGATCGTCGAAAATATTCGCCTCGGCGGAATAAAACACTCCGAAAGCGCTACGCACCACGGTGTGTTTGTTGCCGAAAGGCGAGTAGGCCAGGCCGAGGCGCGGAGCCCAGTCGCTCTTGTCGAACTCGACGCCGGCGTGCGGCACCGCGTTTGGCCCGACGGAATTCACGACCACGCCGCGATGCAAGTCGAAGTTTCCGACGCGCCCATTCGCCGGGGAGGTGACTTCGTATCGCAGACCCAGGTTCAGGGTGAGGTTTGGCGTGGCGTGAAAATCGTCCTGGATGAACTCCGCCAAGTCCCAATAGCGAGTGGGATACTCGCCGACCAAGGCGTCCTGCTCGAAGAAGTTCGGCGGGCCGAGCAACAAATCGGCCAGGCCGTTCCCGCCACTTGCGGTCGTCAAATCCTGCGTATACTGGCCGTTAAAGCTGTACCAGCCACGCGGCGCCGTCACCTGGAAGAAATTGCGCTGCTGGCGCCGGAAATCAACTCCGAGCTTGAGGGAGTGCCGACCGCGCAGCCAGGTCACCGTGTCGGCGAGCTGATAGATGTTCTCGACGGCGAACTCGGGCGTCCAGAGCGAGTCGCCCATGCCGGTATAGCCGCTGACATCGAAATTCGGCAGCCCGGAGGACGTCGGGTCGCCGCGGTTGGCGTTCGGAATCCCCAGTTGCTGCCCCAAAGCTTTGCCAAAATTCAGTGGCTGGCCGGTTACCCGGAAGCGGAAGTAGCCACCGTGCAGGTCGTTGAGCAAGGTCGGGTTGAACGAATGCGTCCAGCCCGTTCCGGCGTGCTGGTTTCCGTCCTTGCTGTTGCTGGGGCAACAGTCGCCGCCACCCAGGATGCCCAAGGGCCCCGGCAAAATGCTCCGCACAGAGCCGTAACTGTAAGAGACGAAGAACTGATCTCGGTCCGAGAACCGGTTGTCGAAGTGAACGTCAAAGGAGTCCTGATCGTTGCTTTGGCTGGGATTCAGCAGGAGGTTCTGGGTGATTCCCGGCAGGGTGGCCGTCGGGTAGAGGTTGACGACGTTTTGACCGACGGCGTTAATGAGGTTGGGGGGAATCACGTTCACCTGGCCGTTGTACGAGAGCGGGTCGCGGAGCAGGACGACGGTTCCGTTCGAGCAAGTGAAGTTGCGCGTCGTGAAGGGATTGAAAATGGTGCCGGTGTCGTAAACCGGGATCTGGCTCAAGTCGCCGCAGGGCGAAAAATTCACTCCCGTCAAGCGGTCGCTGAAGTCGCCGCCGCGCTCGCCGTTGGTGGGGACCGTCTCGAGGTTCGTCAAACCTTCGCGGATGCGGGTGCCTTGATAATCGCCGAAGATGAAGGTCTTGTCCTTCCGGACCGGCCCCCCCGCGAAGAATCCAAACTGGTTGCGGCGGAACGGAGGGCGCGCCGTGCCGGGGATTTGAGCTCCGGTCGTCAGGTCAGTCTGGTTCTGATCGAAGAAATTGCGCGCGTCGAGGACGTCATTGCGGATGAATTCGTAGAGACCGCCGTGGATTTCGTTCGTCCCGGACTTGACGGCCACGTTGACGGCGGCGCCACCCCGGCCGAACTCGGCGCTCATGGCATTTTCCTCCGTCCGAAATTCCTGGATGGCGTCCGGCGGAGGAAGGGCTACGACGCCACCCAGGCCGAACTCGTTGTTGTCCACTCCGTTGAGCAGGAAGTTGTTGTTGGAAACGCGCAAGCCGTTGATGGAAAGCGCCTCGTTGGCCCGCTCGTTCTCAAACACTCCTCCACTGACGTTCGAGCCCTGCTGGCCTCCGTTCGCGCCCGGGCCGAGATACGCCAGTTGGATGAAGTTCCGCCCGTTCAAAGGCAGGTCTACGACCCGGCGGGTCGTTTCAATAGTCCCGAGCGAGGAGGTCTCCGCCTGCACCAAGGGCGGTGCGCCCGTCACTTCCACGGTCTGAGTCGTCGCCCCGACCTGCAAGGTTAAATCAACGCGCACCACTTGGTTGACGCCCACCTCGACGCCAGGCCGCACGGTCTTCCGAAACCCTTCTTTCTCCATGGTGACCGTATACGTCCCGATGCGGAGCAGAGGCGCTTCGTAGTATCCGGAGGCGTTGGTGGAGACTTGAACCCCCTGGTTGGTGGCCGTGTTAGTGATAGTCACCGAGGCTTCTGGAACGACCGCCCCGGACGCGTCAGAGACCGTCCCCACAATTGCTCCACGGTCCACTTGGGCGAGGAGGCCCGAACAACCGAGGGTGGCCATCGAGACCAGGAAGAACAGGTTGGCCCTTTGCCGAACACGCGCACTCATACCGCCTCCTGACAGACTTTAAGAAAGAGATTAGCCCAAGTATTTCTGCCCAACGCTCGACTTCGTATAACACGGAGCGCCGACGGATTCAATATGAACCCGGTGTCGAACTCCCTGGGCATTGAGGCGAATGGGTGCCGCGATCTTCGCTGAAATATCCCTCCAAGGGATTGAATGGCCGCCGCCTCAGGATTAGAACGAGGTCTTCGGCTGGGACGGGTTGCCCGGCGACTGGCCGAGAATGAATTGCTTGATGGCGCTGCGGGTGCTCGCCATCTCTTCGCGGCGACGTCGGCTCAACTCGGCGTAGAGAGCCAACTCCTTCTGCGCCTCCGTCAGCCTGCCCTGGTCGCGATAGATTTGGCCGAGGCGATAGTGGCCCATCTCAGAGCCTGGCTGAAGCTTAATGACTTCGCGAAACTCGGCCGTGGCCTTTTCCTTCTCGCCGCGCGCCGCATAGAGGTTGCCGAGCTCGAGACGCGCCTCGGGCAAATTGGGTCTGAGCGCCACCGTGCGCTCAAGAAGTGATCGGGCCAACTCGTAACCACCGCGCTGCCCCTCCACAGATTCCGACCGGAAGAGGGCAATGCCGTAGCAGAACAGGACCTCCGGAGTCTGCGGGTGAAGTTTAGTGAGGCGGCGCAGGCGAGGCAGGAACCTTTCCCATTCCGCCGGAGGCAGAAACGCGGGCAGCGAGTTCCAAGCTGTCATCGCCAGCCGTGAGGCGGGATCAATCTCGAGCGCGGCCAGGAAGGCCTCGCCGGCCTCAGGGTATTGCCGCTGGGCGTAGCAGGCGTATCCCAAGCCCAAGAACTGACGGGCCGAGCGAGGAAACTTTCGCGTTCCAACGCGGAAGATCTCGGTCGCCGGGACAAACGTAAAGTGAGCGAGGTACTCCGCACCCAGATCGAAGAGATATTGCTCGCTCGCCGGGTCCAGTTCCACGGCGCCCTGAAAATGACGGACAGCCTCGAGATAGCGGCCGGAGCTTTCCTCGAGCGTCGCCAGGAAGTCGTAAAGCTCAGCGGTGGGCTGGCGAGCCAAGGTTTTCGTCGCGCAATCCACGGCCGCCTGGCGGTTGCCCGCCCTGTCGTAAGAAACGGCGAGATTGAAGGCCGCGGAGTAACTCGCCGGCGCGAGGCGCAGCGTCTCTTCGAAATGCGGAATTGCCTCGGGGTACGCGCCGCGTGAGGCGAAAAGCACTCCCAGCGCGAAATGATCTTCGGCGGAGAGGTGTGCAGGCGGCGGCAAGGACTTCAAGCTCTCCGAGGGATTGCCCCTCAGCTCGCCCGCCGTCATTTCGAGGCAAGTGCGAACGAGCGCCAGGTAGATATCGAAAGAGTCGGGAGCAAGCTGATAGGCGCGGGCGTAGAGTTGCGCTGCCCGCTTCCGGTCGCCGACGTCCTCGGCGAGCGTGGCGGATAAGGCGTGATACTTCGAGGCGAGCCCTGGGGAATCAGGCGCGCTGATGCCGTGCAAGACTCGGCCGGCCTCGGCGGGCCGTTTCAGCTCGCGCAGCACGCGAGCGTACTCGTAGGCCGTCTGGAAGTCTGAGGGAGACAGCCGCCGTGCTTGCCGCAGATAATTCGCAGCTTCCGGGTAATTCCGAAGCGTCGCTAAGGTTTCGCCCAGTCCGAGCAGCGCGGCGGAACTATGCGGGTCGCGTTCGAGCGCGGCCCGGAACAACGGCTCGGCCTCCCTATTCCTCCCGAGACGCGCCAGCAGGGCCGCGAGGTTGTTGTAGCCCACCGAAGAGCGAGGCGAGAGTTCAATGACCTTGTGAAAACTCGCTTCGGCTTCCTGAGTTCGGCCAAGTTGGTCGGCGGCCATCCCTCGCACATTGTAGAGCTCCGAACTCGCAGGATCCTTGTTGAGGGCGGCATCGGCCTCGGCCAGGGCCTCAACGGCATGGCCGCTCGAGAGGAGTTCGAAAGCGCGCCGATAGACCGAGCGGTCGCCCGGGAGAGCGCCCTGCGCTCCGTCGCAAATTAGGACGCCGCCAGGAAATGCGATGAGCGCCAGCACGAAGCGAAGCAAGGAGCGCCGGATGCGCGCCCGAGACCGCTCGATCAAGCGTCCGGCGGCAAGGTCCGCCCGGATTCGAACTGACCGATATCGTTCACCCATGGCCCGCACACAGCAAGGCTCTACCAGGGCTGCTCGGCGACAATTCCTTTGCCTTCCTGAATCGTCACCAGGCGATTGGCTCTGATGCGACTGAGGACTTGCTTCTCTCCGCCGAGCCATTGCACCTGGACGCGCTCGGCAATGGAAGCTTTGCCCAGACCGAAATGCAAGCGAAGGTCGCTCTGCGAGCAGAAGCTGCCGCCGCTGCGGACTTCCTGGACCTGGCGGCGGGCCTCCGCCTCGACGATCACGCGCGACCCGATGGCGGCCCGGTTCGCGCGCGTCCCGAGCAGCTTGATCAGCAGCCAATTGTTCTTCGCTGGCGACTGATTGTGGAGCAGCGTCGGACAGTCGTTGATATTGTTGATAACCACATCCACTTGCCCGGTGTGGAAAAGGTCGCCGACCGCCAACCCGCGTCCACATGCGGAACTCGAAAAGCCTGGCCCGGCAGAGGCCGTGATCTCTCGAAACCGGCCATCGCCGGTATTGCGGAACAGGGCCGCGCCCCCTCCATGGGCCGTCTTGGGATGCCGGGGACTGATTCCGGGGGGATAAATCGGCCCGCTGGCGATGATCAAGTCCGGCCAGCCGTCGTTGTCGAAGTCGAGAAACGCGGCGCCCCACTTGACGGATTCGGTGACGCGCCCGAGCCCCGATGGGAACGTGGCGTCCGCAAAGAAGCCTTTCCCCTCGTTGTGATAGAGGGTGGGCGCTTCGTCGGAGAAATTGGTCTTGACAATATCCAGAAGCCCGTCGCCGTCAATGTCGGCCGTATCCACGCCCATGCCGGCTTGCGGACGGCCGTTCAAATCGAAGGCTACGCCGGCGAGCAAACCCGTCTCTGTAAACGTCCCGTCGTGGTTGTTGCGGAAGAGCAGGCTGGGAGTGGAATCGTCGGCCACGTAAATGTCCGGCCAGCCGTCGTCGTCGAAATCGGCGACGAGGGGCGTGAAGCCGTAGGCGGGCTGCGGACTCAAGATGCCCGCCGCCTTAGACACGTCCGTAAACGTGCCGTCACCGTTGTTGCGATAGAGCGTGTTGCGCGTTCCCTCCAGGCCCGCCACGCCGTAGAGCACCGGCGACTGCTCGCCCTCGAGCGAAGCGTTGCTCTCATACAACGTGAGCCCCTCCTTGTATCCCACGTAGTGGCTGACGAAGAGGTCGAGGCGGCCGTCGCGGTCGAAGTCGAGGAAGGCGGCGCCGGCGTTCCACTTGTCCTCACGCTCAAGAAGGCCGCCCGCGCGCGTCACGTCTGTGAAGGTGCCGTCGCCGTTGTTGTGGTAAAGCGCGTTTTGGCCATAATAGGTGACGAACAGATCGAGAAAGCCGTCGTTATCGAAGTCGCCCGCGCACACGCCCTGGCCCCATCCGTGCTTCACGAGACCGGCCTTGACTGTGACGTCCGTAAACGTGCCATCGCGGTTGTTCCTGTAGAGGTGATTCGTCGGCTCCTGGCCTCTCGGGAAGTCGGCGAGGCCCCAGCCGTTGACGATGAAAACGTCCGGCCACTCGTCGTTGTCGTAGTCGAAGACCGCCACGCCCCCGCCGGTTGTGCTGAGAAGGAAATCCTTCCTATCGCTTCCCCGGATGATGGTGGGGCTGGTCAGGCCCGCCCGCGCCGCGAGGTCCACGTAATGCGGGAAGTAGGGGCCCACCGCGTCGGCCGACAACTTGAGCCGCCCCATCCGGACCGCAGGGCTGAGCGCCGCGCCCCGCGCGAGCCTGTACAGGAATGCGCGTCGATTCACAGTGACGATTATAGCGACGTACCATTCCAGCCGTCACCCGAGTCTGACAAATTAGCGGTGCACTGTCCGCCCGATTTTCGATAAACTCCTGACCGAGGAAGTAAGAAAGCGTCGGCCTGGCTCGCTGAATCGCACAAGGAGACCAAGATGAGAAGAGGCCTCTACTCCGTTCTCTTAGTCCTCGTGGTTGCCCCCGCAACACCCGCTGCGGAGGAGCCGCGCCTGGAAGAAATGCGCGACAAGACGGTTCTGCTGTTCACTCCGCACCCTGATGACGACCTGTTCGGAGCCGGCGGAACTATCGCCCTGCTCAATCGGAATCACAACAAAGTTTTCGTGTGCCTCTACACGAATGACGACAAGGGTTCTTATGATCTGGAAATGACTTCGCAGCGCTTGGCGCGAATCCGCAAGGCCGAGGAAGAGGCGGCGGAAGCGGAACTCGGCACGCCCAAAGAGAATCTGATCTGGATGGGTTATGACGACGGCATGCTGGAATACGCGCCGCAGCCGAAGCTGGTGGAGGAAGCCACGGCGATCATCCGGCGTATCCACCCGGACGCCCTGTTGAGCATTGACCCCGGCGAGTGGTATCAGCGATGGCACAAGACGGACCATCGGATGGCGTCTTACAACACCATCGACGCCGTGCGCGCCGCGGAGTTCTGGCTCTACTTTCCGAATCAGCTTCTCGAGCGCGATCTGCGCCCTTACAAAGTGCCGGTGATGTACTTCTTCTACCCGTCTCCTCAGGAGGCCAACTACTGGGTGACCATTGATAGCGTTATGGACCTCAAGGTCGACGCGGCCACGAAGCACGTCAGCCAGTTTGAGCCTTCCATTCACAAGTACCGGACTGACTGGGACCCTGCGGACCTCGCGCGAACCAAAGCAGGACTCGAAGGCGAGCAGCCGAAAAAGGATGGGCACTATGTCGAGCCGTTCCGGCGCGCGACGGAGTTCAACCAGTTTTAACTGTCAACGACGAGGGTGAAGCTGCTTATTCTTAGATCGCAAATCAGAATTTCTCAGGAGAACATGGGATGGGAAAACTGGCGATCACCGGAGGCGAGCCCGTTCGTCGCAAACCGTTCCCACGCTGGCCAGTCTACACGCGGGAAGAGAGCCGCGCGATTCAGAAAGTCCTCGCCAGTCGCAATTGGGGCGGCTATCCGTTTCCGAACCAGTGCGCGAGTTCCTTCGCTCAGAAATTTGCGTCGTTTCACGGCGCCAAGTATGGCTTGGCCGTCGCCAACGGGACGGTAGCGATTGAGATTGCGCTCCAAGCCGCGGGAATCCGGCCGGGTGATGAAGTGATCGTCCCGGCTTACACGTGGGAAGGCAGCGTCGGTCCCATCATGTTGCTGAACGCCGTTCCGGTGTTTGTGGACGTCGATCCGGACACTTATTGCCTTGACGCCAAGCTCGTTGAGAAGGCGATAACAGCGAAGACCCGGGCCATCCTTCCAGTGCACCTGGCGATGCGGTTTGCTGACATGGATGAAATCGTACGTATCGCCCGCGCGCACGATCTCCGGGTGGTAGAGGACTGCGCGCACGCACACGGAGGGAAGTGGCGCAATAAGGGAGCAGGCGCGATCGGCGATCTGGGCTCGTTCAGCTTTCAATCCAGCAAGCTGATGACGGCGGGTGAAGGCGGCGCCGTGGTGACCAGCAGACTGGAGTTTTACGAACGAGCCCAGACCTACACCAACTGCGGGCGCGCCAGCCAGACCGATAAGTTTCGGCACCGATTCATCGGCCACAACTATCGCATGACCGAGTTCCAGGCGGCGATCCTCGAGGTGCAGCTGAAGCGCTATCCGCGGCAAAGCAAGGTCCGACTCGCCAACATGGACTACTTCGAGAAACGCCTGCGCGGGACGCCGGGAATCGAATTCCTGAAGCGCGACCCGCGCCAGACACGGGTGGCTCCCTATCAGTACGTTTTCAAGTATCGGGCGGAACACTTCGGCGCTTCTCGCTCTTCCTTCCTCGGTGCTTTGGAGGTGGAAGGTATTCCCTGCGACGGTTTATTCTACGAGCCGGTCTACAAGAGCCCGCTTTTCCCGGCTGACCCCGCCGCATTTCCTGCCCTGAGCTGGGGACGGCCAGAGCCGCTCGAGCTGAAAAGCATGTACCACTGCCCTGTCTCGGAACGCGCGGCGTATCAGGAAGCGGTTTGGTTGCCACACCACATCTTTCTGGGTACTCGGAAGGACGTCGACGACATCTCCGACGCCATCCTAAAAGTCTGCGAGAACTCCGCGGAGCTTCGCGGACTGAACCACCCCGCCATCGCGCGTAAGACGATGAGCCGAGCGGAGCGGCCACGAATTGAGAAGCGCCAATACTAAATTAACTGTAGCGAGCGGGTTTAGGTATAGTCTGCCGTCACGTTCTCCATTTCTTGTCTTTTTCGATACTCTCTCGAACGCGGAATGCGGTGATCTCGCGGATCAGAGGTAGAGGTAGCGGAAACTGGACCGACCCTTTAGCCGTGACGAATTTCGAAAGATCATTGGCGAAGGCCCTCACGGCTGACGGCGTGGGATAGAAGCCGACGTGATGTTTGAACGCGGCGAACGCGACCTTCGTGAAGCGTTATGCGGACAAAGCCAGGAAGCAAATCAGCAAGATCGACAAGAGTACGCTCAAGCTATGTCAGTCCTATCGTTGGCCGGGAAACATTCGTGAACTCCAAAATATCATCGAGAGATCTGTAATCCCCTGCACCGGGGATACCTTTTGGATCGATGAGGCCTGGCTTTCAAGTCAGGACGCACCTCGCCTGGAATCATCAGGGCCTCTCACCCAGAACCTCCAGAACTATGAGAAGGAACTCATCGAAGCCGCTCTTGCGGAAAGCAACGGAAAAGTTGCTGGTTACACCCCTCACGCCGTTCCCTTTCTCCCTCACAGAAGGGCGAGGCTGGAGTACCCTGAAATTGCGCCGTCGCCCGCCCTGCTGCGGTTACAGATGATGGAAAGGAACGCGGGCGAGACGGCCGCGCTCCCAGGTTGTTCTATTTCCCGACCGAGCCCTGGGCGGAAGCCGTAATCCGATTCCCAGCCGACTCGCGCCCGCCGTGGCCGCCGTCCCCGGGCAGCAGCAGGTAGCCGACAACGCCGCGCTTGCTGACGGTTGTCACCACGAGGTCATAAGGACGCTTGGCCTGCTTCGAGTAGAAGTCCACCGCCTCTTGGGCGCCCCCATTGGGCAGCCACAGGGTCCGCCCCTCCGTGGTCAATGACACGTAGCCCGCAAAGCGCTGGTAGCTCACGTCGGTCCTGATAACGGTCAGGGAGACGCCGGGCGCGAGTTCGACCGTGGAATTCTTGACCGCCTCAAAATCTACGCGCTGGCGATCGATCTCGTGGGCGAGCGTGTCAAGGCTGCTCTGGCTCCGGTTGACCTGGTCGCGCAGACTCGCCAAGTTCTGCCCCGTGGTGTTCTGCTGGCCGGCCATTTCCTGTCGAAGGCTGGCGACTTCGGTTTGGAGCTGGGCCTGCTTCTGGAGCTGGTCCTGCACCTGGGCTAGGCGAGCCGTCTGTTCCGCCTGATCCGACTCCACTCGGGCCAGGCGGGCGTCCGTCACTCGAGCCTGCTTATCCATTTCCGCCCGCATGCGCCCTTCTGCCTGCGCAATGCGTTCCTGGGTCTGGTGGCGCGCGACGGCCAGCGTCGAGCTGATCTTGTGATCGAGCTTGTCGACGCGCTCCGCGAGTCCATTCCAGTTGGCCGTCAGGTCACGCAGACTGGCTTCGGCTGAGTTCATTCGTCCGCCCAGCGCCGCGAGCACTGGCTGCGGACCGGGCAATTGCGATAGTGAGATGTTGTTTTGCCGCAGAACGAGGTAGACGTATCCCATCACACAGATCAAGGCGAGAGACAGCAGACTTACAGCCGACCAGAGCGCCCTGGTCGTGTGCCGGCCCTCTTGCAGGGGCCGCACGGGCCGATCGGGGAAGCGCTCGCGGCCCGAGGCTGCGGGCCGGTGCTCGCTCGGCCGGCCGGCGGCTCCGCCTCTTCCAGACTGCGGCGCCGCGCCCGCGCGCTCGCCGACATCGGTCAAAGGAATCTCCCCAACGTTGATTTGCTTTGGGTCCATGCTGCTCTTCGCTTGATCCGTCCTGGTCTTCTCAAGGTCGGAATTTGGTCTGTGCTCATTCAGGTCACCCAAGATACCCATCCGTTCACCTCCGGGATTTGACTCAACTTCCCGTTGCCTCGCCCGCCGCTTAGCCGGCCGTTTTCCGAGACGTCATTTCCCGTCCTAGGTAGTGCAAGCTGTTTGCCATACAGTAGCGCGGCTTTACAACCCTTGTGGATTCATCGGATTGGCCGACTGTCGCGCCTCAGGCGACGGCAGGCGGAGCGCGGCCGCAGCGCCCCGAAAGGTGAAGAATTTACCAAGGGGGCCGCCTGGCCAGGGAGGTCCAGCCTCCTTGATGCCGGCAGAAAGTATGGCTTGAAATTTTTTCCTGTGTTGGCATATATTTACGGGCGTTAGATTTGAAGTAACGAGTGCTCAACCAACTACTCACCGGAGACACCGGCCGGACGCGCACTTTGGATCGAAGATCGCTGATGGTTTACGACAAGCCGGCTACCCTTAACGCACGATATCAGACCTCTTTACTCGCACCTTGAACTGCCGCACTTCATTCCGACGGCGTTTGAGGTGGGGGGCCCCCGGCAAGCATGAATCATCCAGTCTGACCTTCGTCTCGTGGGCCGGCTCATTGAAGATACTTCCAGGGCCTGCCTGTAGGTCACAGGGCGAAGCCGTAGACGCCCGTAGCGCCGCCGTCTCGGCGGCTGTCGCTGGGCGCCCCGCCTCAGCGCGTGCGGGCAGGATGAGACCCCGAGCGGCGGCCTCCAGCTACGACGGCACCCCGCCTCAGCGCATGCGGGCAGGATGCCCGCTACCACGAGAGGTTCTGACAAAAAGCGATCATGGAAAATGACCCGATAGAAAGCAGAGAACTTGCTCCCGTCGAAGCTGCTCCTCAGGACCGGCTGAGCTATCCTCGCCCGCCCAAGATTACCGAGCTCGATGCCGGCAGTGATGAAGCCTATTCGTATGTGCGCGCCTACTGGCGCATGCTGGTCAGACACGGTTGGACGATCCTTACCGTGGCGTTCGTGGTCACAATGCTGGTCGCCCTGATTTCCTTCAGGCTGCAACCGGTGTACCAGGCAACGGCGCGAGTGGAGATTGAGGCCGCGACGCCCGAGATCCGAACCCTGAGCGACCTTTTCGAGGCGATGCCTGCCGACGATATGTTTTTGCAGACCCAGGTCAACGTGCTGCAGAGCGATAACCTGGCCTGGCAAACGATCGAGCAACTGCGTCTGGGAGAGAATCCCGCTTTTGCTCCTCCGCTGAAGGGCGCTTCGCCCCAGCGAGGCGAGTCCGCCGAGGCGGAGAGCCCGCTCGTCGGGATATTCAAGGGCGGCCTGCGCGTCGAAATCATGAGGAACAGCCGCATTGCGGCCGTGAGCTTCGAGAGCCCCGACCCGAAGCTTGCCGCTCAAGTGGTCAACGCGCTGGTCTATAACTACCAGGAATATAACTACCACAAGAACTACGAAGCGACGCGGAAGGCCTCCGGCTGGATGGAACAGCAGCTCGACGAGTTAAAGGCCAAGGTGGAAAGGTCCCAGCAGGCGCTGGTGGACTACGAGCGAGACAACAAGATCATCAACATCAGCGACAAGGAAAACGTTGAAGAGAAGAAGCTCGGGGACCTGAGTAAAGAGCTGACCGACGCTCAAGCCGAGGTCGTGCGAGCCGAGTCCCTCTACAATGTGGCGCGCAACAACGAAAACCAAATGGCGTCGCTCGTGGGGAATGACCTGCTTTCACGGCTCGAGGAGAAATACGCCGAGCTGAAGTCGCAATACGTCGAAGCCCGCGAGCAGTACGGGCCCAATTTCCCCAAGGTCGTCAGGCTCAGGGACCAGGCCGAAGAAATCCGGTCCAGCCTCGAAGCCGAACGGAAGCGCATCGTGGAGCGCTACCATGGGGAGTATGTTGCCGCCCAGCAGAGGGAGGCCATGATCTCGGAGGCGCTGGCCCGGCAGAAGGTTGAACTCGAAAAGCTGAACCAGCTTCTGATTCAGCAAAATATCCTGAAGCACGAATTTCAAACCAACCAGCAACTCTATGAGGGCCTTCTCCAGCGGCTGAAAGACGCTACCCTCTCCTCGGGCCTGCGAGCGACCAACATCCACATCGTCGATCAGGCGCGCGTTCCCGGCGCACCCGTGCGGCCGAGGAAGCTCTTTAACGTCACCATTGGCTTGCTGGTCGGCCTGATCTTGGGGGTCGCCCTTGCTTTCGTCCAGGAGGCGCTGGATGATTCCATCAAGAGCATCGGGCAGGTGGAGCGCTACCTTTCAACCAACGCCCTGGCGGTGATACCGCTGGCGCGCACCGTGCGATCGCGCTCGCTGGATCGCGGCGGCAACGGGTCAGCGGACCGGCGCGAGGCCGTGGAGTTGACGCTGCTCAAGAGGCCGGCCTCGGAACTGGCGGAAGCCTATCGCTCGATGCGCACGGCGATCCTGCTCGCAACGTCGCCACGCCCGCCCCAGGTGATTGTGATGACCAGCGCGCAGCCGAGCGAGGGCAAGACCTGCACCTCACTCAACCTGTCGCTGGCGCTCGCCCAGCGAAGGGTGCGAGTGCTGGTCATCGACGCCGACTTCCGCAAGCCGGGCATTGCCGCAGCGATGGGGATGTCCAACGAAAGGGGTCTCAGCAACATTCTCAGGGGGGAGCAGAGCGTGGACGAGGTGCTGCTCCAGGCCCACACCCTCCCGAACCTCTGGGTGCTTCCCGCCGGGCCCGTCCCCAGCAACCCGACCGACCTGCTGTCCTCGCCCGACATGGCCAGGCTGGTCGAGGAGCTGAAGCAGCGGTTCGAGCACATCGTGCTGGACAGCCCGCCCATCCTTCTGATGACCGACGCTACGGTGCTTTCCATTCTCTCGGACGGCGTAGTGCTGGTGGTGGAGGGGGGTGTGACACCGCTTGGGGCCGTGCTGCGCGCTCACCGGATCATCGAGAACGCGGGCGGAAAGATTCTGGGCGTGGTCTTAAACAAGGTTGACGTCCGCCGCGGCACCTATTATGGCTCATACTACGGTTACGGACGCGGCTACTATAATTACTACTACGGCGCGCGGTCGGGGCGATGAAGGAAGCTGGCTCCTTTGTGACGCTCGATGCTAGGATGCTTGGTTAGTGGATTGGAAGGTTGCCGTGGAAACGAAGCAGCAGATATTGAAGGCAATTGAAGATCTCCCCGACGATGCCGGAGTCGAGGATGCCCTGGATCGGCTCTACCTGCTCTACAAGGTCGAGAGAGGCCTTCGCCAAGCGGACCAGGGTGAACTCCTCACTCAAGAAGAGCTCCGCGAGCGTATGGCGAAGTGGCGCAAGTAAGGTGGACGCCGCAGGCGGCCGATGATCTCGATGCGATCTGTCTGTTCATCGCTCGGGACGCTCCTACATTGGCGGCGATATTCGCCGACCGGGTACTGCGCGCCTCAGACCGACTGGCGAGTCATCCACGGTTGGGAAGAGTTGTTCCGGAGTTGGGGAACGAAAACATCAGAGAGATCATCGTTGGCAGCTACCGCGTCATCTATCGGATTCAGCGAGAACAAGTCCACCTTTTGACCGTGCACCACGGGGCTCGACCTCTCGACACCACAAAGATTGACGCAGGCAGCTAACCAACAGAGCAACCAACCCCTTGCCCATGGCCACTTCGAAAGTCCTTAGCGAGATCGCCTCGTTCTTGGAAGAACGGGCCCACCAGGGCGCGCCGATTTTCTATAACGAACTAGCGAAGGCGTTCGGGCTGTCTCCAGTAACCGAAGCTTGGTTCTCTCATCCCCTTTGCGACGTATTTGCCACGCTTGATGATGCGGACCAAGCGAAGGAGTGCCTTTTCGAACCGCCCTCGTGGTTAGCAAAGACAAAGGCATTCCAGGTGAGGGCTTCTTCAAGACGCTCCATGCGCTTCGGGGTACTCCCTATCCGATACGAAACGAACTCGAGAAATTGCGCATATGGAAGGAAGAGTTTGACCGCTTGGTGTCATTCTACAAATGAGTTTTTGTCCTCGCGGAAGCTCACGGTCAATCACGGGTACGATTGACCGTGGCCACCGTTCATGATCACGATGACCATCCGCTTGCCTTCCGGTCTCAATCCTGCTATACTCGGTCTAGTATTTATGTTTCATTAGGTCGAAGGCCTAGCCTAGCCGCCTCGTAGAACCCCAAGAAACCTCGAAAAAAGGGGCATTTTTCAGGGGAACAAAGCCAATATGTGACTTATAATCAACAACTTAACTCAAAAATGGCAGAAAAACAAAGCCAAACTGGATTGGCCTTCCCGCTCCCTTGACAATGTAATCCCGGCGCCGTGCCGCTGACCGACCGGCCGAGCTCGCGCCGTAAACGCCCACGCTACTCTCACAATGTCAACCTCGTTGACCGCAACGCGCGCGTGTCCGGTTGCACTGGAAACGACGGCACAGGAAAGCGCTCGCGCAGCATCGGCCTTATGGTTCTCGGCAGGGCGGGTCTTGCTCCTCCTGACGCTGCTCGGCGCGCCGCTCGCCTTCGGCGCGGTTGAAACATGGGCGTGGGCGTCGCTGGCGGTTCTGGTCTGTGTGAGCCTCTTCCTCTGGACGCTCGGCAGCGTCCGGCAGCGAGTAGCGCGGATCTGGTGGTCGCCGCTGTATCTCGTCGGGATGCTATTCCTTCTCCTCGGAGGCGCTCAGTATTCCGGTCACCTCACCCTGGACCCGATCCGGACTCGCGAGTCACTGCTGAAGCTCGCGGCCTATCTGCTTCTCTTTTTCGTCGCCACGCAGCTCGTGGTGAGTGGGGGCGAGGAGTCTCTCGTGCGCTTCGGGTTCGTGGTCGCCGCTTATGCGTGCGCCCTGGGGTTGTTTGCCATGCTGCAGTTCTGCTCCAGCAACGGGCGGATCTACTGGACGGTCAGACCGGAGAACGCTTGGCCCTTCGGCCCGTATGTGAATCGGAACCACTACGCCGGGCTGATGGAGCTGCTGATCCCGATGGTCATCGGCCTTCTCCTCTCTCGACCCGAACACGATCCGAGGCGCAAGTTTGTGGCCGTGGCGGTCCTGGTCGCGGTCGCGTCCCTGCTGCTCTCAGGCTCGCGGGGAGGGCTGATTTCTTTCCTGGTCGAGGCCCTGTTGCTGGGAGGCATCTTCTGGATCCACTCGAAGCGCGAAGGCCGCCGCGCCTCGGCGACGCTTCTGGCCCTGGGAGGGGCGGCCGCCGCTACGCTCTTCTTCTGGCTGGACCCTGGAGAAATCTCAACCCGTCTGGCGACGGCCTTCGAGTACTCCCACGCGGCAGAAGCAACCAACGACACCCGGCTGATGCTGGCGCGGGACTCGCTGCGCATGGTGCGGGACCATCCCTGGGCGGGGGCCGGCCTGGGCAGCTTTGAGGATGTTCATCCCCGCTACCAGAGTTTTGCTTCGGACCTAGTGTTCACTCACGCCCACAACGACTACGCCGAGGCGCTGGCCGAAGCCGGGCTGGCGGGCGGAGCGCTGGTCCTGCTGGCGCTGGTGATCTTCTTGCGCCGGGCCTTCACGGACCTGCGCGAGCGCCTGCGATACGAAGCCGGCTGGATCCAGGTGGGCGCGGCGGTGGGCTGTTCGGGCCTGCTCGTCCATAGCCTCGCTGACTTCAATTTCCACATCCCGGCCAACGCGGCGTGGTTTTCTGTTTGCCTGGCTGTAGCCTTGTCGAGTTGCTGCAAACGATTGAGCTCATGAGCGAATACCCGGAAAGAATATATGCCAGATACTCGGAGATTCGACCCCATGTGACTGTTCCGAGGAGTAAGGATAACCTGCTCGTGGGCCGGGAACGGGTCTTCCGGAAGGTGCTCCTTCCCTTGCTGCCGGCGGACAAGCAGGCCAGGATTCTCGACCTCGGCTGTGGTTACGGCGAGTTTCTTTGCTTCCTTCAGAAGGAAGGCTACCAGAACGCCGCCGGAATCGATTTGAACCGGCGCCAGCTCGATGCAGCGGAGCGCCTCGGGGTAAGAAACCTTCGGTACGGCGACGCGAGGGACGCGCTACTCGAATCATCAAACACACTTGACTGCATCTCTGCCATTGACGTCCTGGAACACATCCCCAAGGGTCAGATTCTGAGTTTCCTGGATACCGTCTACGGAGCTCTGCGAACGGGCGGGAGATTTATTTGCCAGGTGCCCAATCTCGCCGCCTTCTACACTCCACTTTTCTACATGGACTTTAGCCACGAGAGTCCTTTCACGGCAACCAGCCTGACTCAGGTGCTGGAGCTGGCCAATTTCACCAATGTGCGGGTCTACCCGAGGGGCCCCGTTGCCACGAGCGTGAAAAGCGCAGTGCGGTGCGTGCTGTGGAAGCTCATCAGTTCGGGCCTGCGGTTCATCCAGACCGTGGAAGGAGGACCGCATCACCCGTCGGACTCGATTTATACCGCCGCCATCCTTGCTGTCGCGGACAAGGGCTGAGGTTAGGGCCCTGCGAGGGCGAAGCTTGCTGCGACCACCTCCCTCAGGCAATCGTTCTCGCTCATGGAACCGGGCAGGGCCGGCCCCGGTGGAGGACTTCGCGTTCACGCCTTGCGTCCCGACGAGAGCGAGCGCAGGTGCAACAGCGTGAAAAGTTGAGCGCCGAGGAGATGCTCGCCTTCTACGAGCAGGTCCACCGGTCTGCAATTGAGCGCGACGCGGCGGACGATCTGAGCCCCGCTCTTCATTGGGCAGGGAACCGGTTCTTCAACCGGTTCACGGACTACGCGCACCGGCTCGGAATGCGAAAGGCGCTCGCTTACCTGGATACGGAATGGGGCTCGCTCAAGGGCCGTTCGGTGCTCGACGTTGGGTGTGGACGCGGCCGCTGGACCAGAGAATTTGCTTCCCGCGGATGCCGCGTTACGGGAGTGGATATTTCGCCTGAGGCGATCAGCCGCTTGGCCAAAGAAATGCCCCAGCATACCTTTGTGGTGCGAAGGGTCACGGAGGCCGGGTTTCCTCCCGGCGCCTTCGACCTTGTGAACTCTGCCACCGTGCTGCAACATCTGCCGGACGAAAGCCAATGGAGCGCTTTGCGGCAGATTGGAGTTTCGATCAAGGACGGCGGTTACTTTGTGGCGCTCGAAAATTGCTCTGCCTTTGCAAACCCGTTCGTGTTCCCCCATTCTCCGGAAGATTGGGTCCGGATGATCGAATCCACAGGGCTGCGGCTGCGCGCGTCTTGGGGCTGCAACTTTGAGATTCTCTTCCGGGCCTGGGCGCGGTTAAGCGCCGGCCTGCGTCGTCGTTCGGCGGGCGGAACAGAGGTCGCGGCCGGGAGGGGCGCCCCTCCGTCATTCTCCCGCTCGAGAAACCTCCTGCGCTCCTTTGTGTACAGCTCGCTCGCCGTGGCGTCCTACGCGCCAGAATGGTGCTGCCACCAAGTGCCTCTGGCCGCGCCGACCCACGTCGCCATGGTATTTCAGAAACCCAAGGCGTAGCTCGGAATGAGATCCCTTGATAATGCAATCTCGGTCGGCGATCGGCGAGCCGAAGCTGAGTCGTCGGAATCGGCGACTTTGACGGGCCTGAGGCGAGCTTTAGATATTCCTCGGCTTTTCAGGTCACGCTCGAGGACCGACTTGGGACTGACCGTCCTTGCCCAGCTTAGCCTGCTCGCTCTTGGCGCTTTGACCGGGGTTCTATCAGCCCGTGTGCTGGGTCCGCAAGGTCGAGGCGAACTTGCCGCCCTGACGCTCTGGCCTCTCGCATTGATTTCCCTGGCAACCCTGGGGATGAACCAATCCATCGTGTTCCACTCCGGAAGGAACTTATACTCCCTTTCAGAGATTTGGACATCATCGGCCGTTATCGGACTTGGGCAATCCCTGGCCGTCATTCTCGTCGGCCTGTTGGTCCTACCGCTGGCCTTGCGAAATTATTCGCCCTCTGTGAAACACCTCGGGTTGCTCTTTCTCGTCATAATGCCCTTGCTGCTCTTCCAAGGTAGCTCCTATCCGGCTAACATCGTGCAGGGCAAGCTCGACCTTGACTCCTTCAATTTGATTCGGTTGCTGCCTGGTCTGGCCTATGCACTCGGTCTGACAGCTCTCTGGTGGCTCAAGATAAGCAGTATTTCTTACGTGGTGGCTTCGCAGATTCTGGGCTTGGCTGTCGCTACGGTCTTCGGGTACTGGATCTTCCTGAGAAAGTTCCCGGTCGGTCTTGCGTGGCATTCGGGCGCCGGCGCGAGTTTGTTGAGATTTGGATGGCAAAACCAAGCCGGACAGGTATCAAGCTATGTCAACCAACGCCTTGACCAGCTCATCCTTTCCCTGTTTATCGCTCCGAGACAGTTGGGTTTATATGCGGTGGCTGTGACCGTTTCGTCAGCCGTCTGTTTCATACCCCAAGCAATTGGCGTCGTGACGCTGGCCCAAGGCGTGAACCTTACCCCGGAACTAGCGAAGACGATGATCTCAAAGTCGTTCCGTCGTTCCCTGAAGTACCTCCTCCTGGCGTGCGCTGTCTTATTTACCGTCGCACCTTGGCTCATCACCCTCGCCTTTGGAAGCCGATTCTCTGACGCGACCCTCCCGTGCAGGATTTTGTTGTGCGGCATGGTAGGCGTCGGTGCGGCTCAAGTGCTTTACGACGGCGCGCGCGCTTTGGGACAGCCTCTGCTGGTGTTCTACGCGGAGGGTCTTTCGATGGTTGTAACCGTTGTTGGGCTGTGCCTGCTGCTGCCACGCTACGGGATTGTGGGCGCGGCCATCACGTCAACCGTCGCCTACTGCTCCGCGCTTGGTGTCACGCTCGCACTCTATCGGTTCCGGCTAGGTGTCGGGTTACTCAATCTCGCGGGAGGAGCGAGCGGTGTACAAGCGGAACCTATCGGAACGGCGGCGGCCCTAACAAGGAAAGCCAAGCTGCTCGAGGGAGCGTGCAGGCGTTGGGCGGCGTTCGCAGGGACTCCTCGCGGGCTGTTTAGAGTCGTGAGAGCGTGTGCCGCGCTGAATCCTCGCTTTAGGCGCTACCAGGCTACTCTTGTGGATGGGTCCGAGATATGTGTGGACCTCAAGGAGTCGATGTGCTTCCCAATTTTGTTGCACGGCTGCATCCCCCACGAGGTCTCCGAGGCCCAGGTCTTGGAGCGTTCAACTCGGGAAGGGGACGTTTTTGTGGACGTGGGAGCGAACGTCGGATTCTATACAGCGCTTGCGCGCCGGTGGGTGGGCTTGTCAGGAACGGTCGTCGCCTTTGAACCCAACCCGAATTGTGTCCAGTTATTGCGGCAATCTTTCGGAACAGATCCCAACGTTTTAATCATTCCTAGCGCACTCGGCAAGGAAAAGGGCACCGGTCAGTTATGTGTCCCTTACCACGGTGATAGAGCGACTCTCGGAAAGCGCCCATCAAAGAGCGCCAGGGTTTACGAGGTCGCTGTCGACACATTGGACGATTTCCTGCGTCAAAGGCACCTGCCTTCTCCCTCAGTTGTCAAGATTGATTGTGAGGGGATGGAATACCTGGTCCTTCAAGGAATGGAGGGCGTCCTAAAAACGCCGCGCCCTCCGGTTATCGCCTTCGAGTACATCGAGCCATTGACTCAAGACTTCACGGTTTCCCTCCCGGAGATCATCGAGTTCGTCCAGGAGAAATCAGGTGGCGCCTATCAATTCTTCAGGATCGATTATGCCGGAAAACTCAGGGACCACGACCTCCACGTGGCGACAGCACAGAACGACCTCGTGGCGGTTCCCAGTTGGAGACAGGATTTACTGGTCGGTGTCGTGGGCGGCTGACACAGGCTTGTGGGGTGGGGCGCGCCAGCACGACCACAGTTATTTGGGAAATCCTCAAGACCCGCAGACTTAAAAACAAGCCCGCGCACTATCACTCCGAGTGGAGCGAGGAATCTCGCTCTGAAAATGCGGCACTGGCGAGATTCGATTCCCTCTTTCACCTCGTTCGGGGCCGCCTGCGGCTTCTCGGAATCACATTTGCGATCATTTGCGATAACTTCTTCAGCAGCCCGCTAGCTCAGCTACACGGGCCAGAGGCCGGGATGCAGGCTTGGGGGAAATGGAACGGGAATTGGGAATGAGTGCTCCTTCGCTGGCAATCCTGATGTCCCACCCCTCCAATTTGGACGGCCCCTTGTTTTCCAAGATCGCGGCATCAGCCCCGTTCGACCTGACCGTTTACTACCTCGAAACCGACCAGATAGCTGAAAAGGTCGATCCTGAACTGGGCTTTTCACCGAACTGGGATATTCCCGTGGTATCGGGCTATCGCTCGATGCTGTGTCCGCGCGGATTCATTCGCAGGGTGCGCTTTCTTTGGCGAGAATGCTTTGCCGGAGCCAAGTACGGTTTGGTGATTGTGCCTGGTTATAACCGGCTCGATGTAGCCCTGCTGGCTCAGTTTTCTCGCCGCCAGGCGCTCGGGATGCGCCTGGATGCGGTATCGATCTATCCTGAGCCGCCCTGGAAAAGGCGGCTGAAGAGGATGGCGCTCAAGCAAGTTCTTCGGCGCTATGCGGTGTTTCATCCCGTGGGTTCGCTCACCGAACGTTTTCTTCAGGAATTGGGCGTCCGATCAACCCAGATGTCCCGCTTTCCCTATGCTGCTGATAACGGGTATCTGAGTACAAGAGCCGAGCGATTCCGCAGGGAAAGGGAGGGGCTGCTGGCAGAGTTAGGGATTCAAGCTGGAACGTTTGTGGTGCTCGGGGTGCTCAAGTTCGTCCCAAGGGAAAACCCGATGGAGCTACTGCGCGGCTTCTGTTCGTTTCGCAAGAGGTTTCCGGATTCGGCGCTGATTCTGGTGGGAACCGGGCCGCTGGAAGGGGAAATCAGGGAGTGTTTAGGGGCGATGAACCTTTCCGAGGCGGCTCGGCTGGTGGGATACGCACGGTACAGCGACCTCCCCCAATGGTACGGAATTTCAAACGTGTTTGTACACCCGGCCGCGCGCGAACCCTGGGGTGTGTCGGTCAACGAGGCCATGGCGTGCGGACTCCCTGTGGTCGCCTCGGACAGAGTGGGCGCGTCCCACGACCTTGTGATCGAAGGCCTGAACGGATTTTGCTACCCTAGCGGAGACTCCGAGGCTCTTGCGGATTGCCTGGGAAAGATTGCTTCGCGACCGGAACAGGGCAGGGAAATGGGAAAATGGTCTCAACGCATTGCTCACCGGTGGAGCCACGAAGAAAGTATCGCTTCCCTCAACGCGATGCTGCACAAGATAGTAGGAATGAGCTCGGCCTGCCCTGCCAGTGCTGCGTCATCGACGTAGCTTTCCATAATTCTGTAGTGGCGGCGGCGAATAAATACGCTCATTTCGATGACACACGTCCGCAGCTCGTGGCGAAAGTCACGTTCGCGCCTCGGAGGCGGGCTGAAGCTCTGCCCTCCAAAGCGTGGCCCAGCGCCCTTTGCCGCCAGCTCCTAGCCTAAGCCGAGGATCCAGTGAAGATCTTACTTTCTGCGAGACTCTTCCCCGATTCCTTCGGTCGTAATATCGCCGCTGCGGCGGAGCATATGGGGCATACGGTTCGCACCGTGGAAGAGAACGTTGAACATCGGTATTTCAACAAGTACTGGAGAGCCTTCTGGGTCCTTCTCCCCAAAGTTTTCCCGGCGGTTGAAACGCGGCGACACCGCAGCCTGCTCCGAGCTGCCAAAGAGTTCGATCCGGATTTGACTCTACTGACGGATGGCACAGTGCCACCGGCAGTCATGGATCAACTGAAGCTCGTAAACAACGGCAAGATTGCAGCGTGGTACCCGGATCATTTGGCCAATCTTGGCCGTCAGTATCTGCTGGCATCCGACTTCGACGCTTGCTTCTTCAAGGACCCTTACATGGCCGAACAATTCCGGGATAAACTGGGAATCAACGCTCACTACCTTCCCGAAGCGTGCAACCCGCTCTGGCACCGCCGGGTCGAACTGACGCCCGACGACCGCAGGAGGTACGAGTGCGACCTCTGCACGGCTTCGAACATGTATTATTACCGCGCCCGGATCCTCGAAATGTTCAAAGACTACGACCTCAAGATTTGGGGAATCAGTTATCCCTCCTGGCTGGAGTCGCCGCTGCGCCCCTGGTATCCCGACGTCTATGTGGCCGAGCTGGAGAAAGCCAAGGCTTTCGCTGCCGCCAAAGTCGTGCTCAACACGATGCATTACGCCGAAATCAAAGGAGTTAACTGCCGCCTGTTCGAGGCCGCGGGTTGCGGCGCCTTCCAGATCGCCGACTGGAAGCCGGGCCTGGCCGAGCTGTTCGAGCCGGAGCGGGAAATTGTGACCTTCCGGACGCGAGAAGAACTCAAGGAGAAAGTTGACTACTACCTTGCCCATGCCGACGAGCGGGGCGAAATCGCGGACCGGGCGTACCGGCGAGCGCACCGGGAGCACACCTACGAAATCAGGCTCCGAAAAATGTTCGACGTGCTGGGCCTTGCCTCAGAAGCCGAGGCTCCAAAGGCGCACGCGGCCGCCGGAGGGAACAACTATTGACGACGGGAATTCACACCCAGCGCGAGTGGACAGCCACCGCCGCGGTCGGGCGCAAATGGGCCTTGGCTCGGCGGTTTGGGGAATTCAATCCCTTGCATTTCCTGCTGCTGCTGAGCCTGGCGTTGGGAGGCACGACGCTGCTCGCGACCGTGCTCGTCCACGGCGTTGACAGGATCGAATTCGAAGTCTACCTTTTGCTGCTGGTGCTTTATGCGGCGGCGACGGTCTCATTTCTCCTTTCGCAGGGCAGAAGCGGCCGGCTCCGTTTTTTCGACATTCCTGTCTTCACCACGATAGTTTGCTTCCTTCGTTTCGGGCTCGTGCCCCTGGCAGCCTATCTGGACGCCGATTCGCTGAATCAATCCTTCCATCACGGGGAGTACGCGCAACTCAATCGATCCCTGGCATATTTCATACTCGGAATGTTCACTTTTTGGACCGGTTGCCATCTCTCGCGCCGGAGGAAGGCCAGAATCACTGACGCGAGGGAAGGCGTCAAAGGGACCCCCGAGCTGCGTCCGGTGAATTGGGCCGTCATTCTGTTCCTGGCCAGTCTGGCCACGCGAGCCTATATTACATGGAATTACGGCTACGGCTATGCGCTGGACATGGACGCCTATTTTCAGAATCTGGCCTTTTTCCAGTTTTGGGCGTTCTTTTCAGATCTTGGGGTGTACGCACTGCTTCTCGCCACCATCGAGATGTGCTGCCATCCCCGCGACGCCTTACGCGTGGGGCTCTTTGTAGTCATCTTCCTGAACGAACTCCTCTGGGGTGCGCTCTCCGGCATGAAATATGACCTGTTGAGAGGCTTCATTATCCTGGCGTTAGTCGTCTCGATCACGAAGGCCAGGATCGAAAAAAAGTGGATCGCGGCCACGTTGCTGGGTCTGATTGTAGTCTACCCGGTACACGACCGCTATCGAAATATGCTTCGAGGAGGCCAAGTTGACGTGAGGCGTGTTGGGTCGCTGGGAGAGGCGGGTGCCATGGCCACCGCGCAGACCGCAAAGACGGAAGCGGGCTGGAGCGGCTGGCTTCGGAGCGGGTGGCAGCATGCGGTGTCGCGCCTGGACCTTTTGCAGGGTATGGCGATCGTTATGTCCTTGGATGCCGCGCAGGCCGACCGCGTGCGCACCGACGAGCGCTGGTGGATGCTTCCTTTCTACCCGTTCGTCCCGCGCCTCCTGTGGCCGAAAAAACCGGTCCTGAACAGTGGGGTCAGATTGAGCCTTGTGCTCGGGTCGACCAAGGAGACGTCGACTGCCCTTACCTACCCTGGAGATTTGTATATGGACTACGGACTTCCGGGCATCCTGGTGGGGATGTTTGTGCTCGCCGTTGTGGGACAGTTGCTTACCAACACCGTGACGGGGTCTTTCCCCAAGCGGAGCCTGTTCTTCTACTCAGCGATTTTTGTCTCATTTGCTAATATGATGGAAACGCAGGCGTTTCCTGTCTGGACAGGCGTCATCAAGACCATGGTGATCTTCGGGGTTCTGAAGTACCTGATCTACGGCCGTGGGCCGCGAACCGTAGGCAAGCGCGTGCGTCAGGGCGGCGCGGCTTCAGCCATGCCGAAGGGCGCCCCTTCACCTTCAGCTACTTGATATTCCGCTTCGTTTTCGGCACGGCTGAGGCCGTGCCCTGACGATGCCTCAATCGGCGTTTTTCAGCAACCCTGTTTTTAGCTTAGTTTAGTTAGAGCGGGCGGTTACATTCGCCACAGCCGCGAAGAACTCTAATTATAAGTACTTGGAGCGCTGATGGTCCTCGGACTCTTTGGCTCCCTGCTGCAATGCGGAGGAATCGAAAGGGCCAACCGGCTCATCGGGGCCGTGCTGACCGAAATGGCCCGTGACCAAGGCCAGAGGTGCGAGCTTCTCTCCCTCAATGAGCCACCCGGTCCGCTGTCGTTTGTCATGGGGGGGCGTCAGTACTCGGGTATAGGATTCGGGCGCCAGAAACTGAAATTCGTGGTCCGCGCACTGAGGCTGGCGCCCCGAGTCCGGGTGGCTTACTTGGCGCATCCTAATCTGGCGCGGGTGGGGTTGGTCATGCGCCTGGCGAAGCCGGGGCTGCAGTATTGGGTCGCCGCTCACGGGTTTGAAACCTGGGAACCCCTCAACCCGCTGGGCCGGTGGGCGCTTCGCGCGGCGCAAGGAGTAACAGCGCCCAGCCGTTTCACGCTCGAACAACTTCTCCAAGCCCAGGGCCTCGAACCCAGCAAGGTTAGTCTGCTCCCGCATGGTTTGGAGGTGGGCTTCGCGGATTCAGTATTGAACGACCCCGACCCCCCATGGCCGTCTCAGCCCGGACTCATCCTCACGGTTGCGAGGCTTGCAGCGTCCGAACCAGGCAAGGGCGTGGACTCCGTCATACGCGCCCTTCCGCAGGTCTTGAGGGCGGTCCCCCGCGCTTCCTACGTCGTGGTTGGCGACGGGGACGACCGCCCCCGTTTGCAACGGCTCGCCAAAGGGACCGGAGTACACCAGAGCGTTCATTTTGTCGGACACCAGTCCGAGGCGGAGCTGAAAAGCTACTATCGGAAAGCCGAGGTCTTCGTGATGCCGAGCTGCCAGGAAGGCTTTGGTATTGTGTTCTTGGAGGCGATGGCCTTTGGAAAGCCGGTCATCGGCGCAGCCTCGGGGGGGATACCTGACATCGTGATCGACGGCGCGACAGGTTACCTCGTGAACTACGGCGACGTGGACACCCTGGCCGCCCGCCTCATCCGTCTCCTGGCCGATCCGGATTTGCGCCAGAAAATGGGCGTCGCTGCCAGGCAGCGAATAAAGGAAAACTATACCTTTGACCATTTCCGGCGACACCTTCGCCAACTCTTCGAATCTCACGACGCGTCCCATCGCGCCCATCAGCCTTGGGGCAGAAGCGTTCGCGGGGAGGACCGCGAGACCGCCCCGCCCGGGCGATTGGCGTCGTGAGCGGGCGCAGCACGATGAAAATAGTTATCAATGCGGCTTCCGCCAAGATGGGCGGGGCCGTTACTTATCTCACGAATCTTCTCCGGCACGTACCCCCGCCAGAAAGCGGCCACGAATTCCTGGTTCTCTTGCCGCCCGGAACCGCTGAGGCCCAGAAAAACCTTGCTCCCAACATCAAACTCTTCCCATCGCCGGTTGGAAGCGCCGGCCTGTGGAAGCGGATCTGGTGGAGCCAGGTAACGCTGCGAAGTTTCCTCAAAAGACAGCGTGCGGATGTTTTGTTCTCGTCGGCCAACTTCGGAATGTTCTTCTGCCCCATACGGCAGGTCTTGCTGATCCAAAATCTGCTCTACGTTTCCGATATCTATCAACGGATGTTCTTACCCAGGCACCGCCTGAGGAAGAAAATCAATTTCAGATTGCGCCGCCGGCTGCTTCGCTGGAGCGCGCAGGCGGCGGATGTGGTCATGACCCCGACTGAGGCTGCGATGGAAGCGCTCCGGCACTACGTTGAGCTTCCAGCCTCGAAGGCGCTGGCGAACCCCTACGGTGTTTCTGGAGCGGATGGGGGCCTGGACGGGCCGCCTGAGAAACGAGAGCGCCCTCGTTCCTGCGAGGAGCCAACCGTGGTCCTTCTCTTCCCCTCGTTGTACGCCGAGCACAAGAACCTGGGAACGCTCTTGAAAGCGCTGCCCCTGCTTAACGGAAGCGGAAGGCGCAAGTTCTTTCTGAGAACGACGGCGGCCCCCAATTGGATGAATTGGGCAGTCACTTTCAAAGACGACCTTGCCCTTGCCCAATCCCCTGACGTGGCGCCCAGGGTGGAGTTCATCGGCCCGCTGGGGCGAGAGCAGACACTGGAAACCTATCGTCACGCCGATATATTGGTCTTTCCGTCTTTGGTCGAATCCTTCGGCTATCCAATGGTGGAAGCGATGGCGGCCGGTCTGCCGATCGTGGCTTCTGACACCGCGACCAACCGAGAAATCTGCGCCGAGGCAGCCGTGTATTTCCGCCCGATTAGCCCTGAGGATCTAGCTCATCAGATCAGACAATTGGCGGCAGACGACTCTCTCCAGGCGAAGCTCGGCGCCGCCGGCCGCGAGCGTGCAGCGACCCATTTTCGTTGGGAGGAGCACGTTCGGCGGCTCCTTGCAAGAGTCGGCGCCCCCTCGCCAAAGGTCGTAGCATCCGATCGCGCCGCACCGAAACCGCTGTCATGTCGGTAATGGGTTTAGCCGGGACCAACAGATTCCTCCGAACGCTCGGCATTTACCTGATTAAGCGCAACCGGGCTTTTCGCAGCCCGTTGGGCCAGGCGATGTACCTGGGATACGTCTCCCGCAGGATGCGCAAGCTCGATAAGCGTCCGCCGTTTGTTCACATTGAAACCACGAATGTGTGCAATGCCCGCTGCACGATGTGCTCGTATCCGATCATGCAAAGACCCAAAGGTTACATGAGCGACCAGCTTTACCTCAAAATCCTCCGGGATTGCGCGGAGATGAGAGTTGCCGACGTCAACTTGCAATACCTGGGCGAGCCTCTTCTGGACCAAAAAATCTGCGACCGCATCCGAGAGGCCAAAGAGTACGGCTTTCGAGTGCAGATGGTCTCCAACGCCTCGCTCCTCGACGAAGCCAAGGCGCGCGGACTCCTCGCCAGCGGCGTCGACGAGCTGCGTATCAGCATGGACGGCTTCACACCGAAGACGTTCGAGGATATCCGAGTCGGGCTGAAGTTCGAAAAGGTCAAGGGAAACGTCGAGAGATTTCTCGACCTGCGGGCCCGTCATCGGGGCGCCAGGCCCCGAGTTGTCATGTGCTTCGTGGGGTTGGCCGGCAATCAATCAGAGAGCAAACAATTCTACGATTTCTGGCGAGGCAAAGTTGACCTCGTCCTGATCTCGCAGGCTAGAGACTGGGCCGGGCAGCTTCCCCTCGTCCAACTGGGTGCCACTTATTCCACGAGTCTTCCCAGAGTTCCTTGCAACCACCTGTGGGAGGAAGTGATCGTCCTGCACGATGGCCGAGTCACGGTTTGCTGCGAATCGTACGACGGCCAAATTACGGTCGGCGACGTCCGGGAGCAGCCCTTGGCTGAAATCTGGAGAGGACCTGCGTACGAAAGGCTACGCAGGCTCCACCGAGAGAATCGCGCCGGGGAAATTCCCCTTTGCGGCGCCTGCAAGTATTATGCGATCTGGTAACAAAGCTCCCGCTTACGTCGATGCGCCGCTCTTCCACAACGGGAACCCGCGCACCCCGATCGAGCGCAGCTACTATGAAGGCTATTGGCGTGTTCCCGTCGCGCCGCCGGAAGAAGATCCGCTGACCGAGGAGCGCGTAAGGAGATTTGCCGCACTCTGCGGCAGCCAGGCCGCAGTGCTCGACCTCGGGTGTGGAAGTGGACGCGGGACCAGGTTGTTGGACGCTTCAGGACGCCAGGTCGTGGGGCTGGATATTTCCCGTGAGGCGCTCGGCCGGGCGAGGCAAGTCGATAGAAAAGGAGTTTACGTCCAGGCGGCTTGCGACGCGCCGTTGCCATTCGACTCGAACACCTTTGACGCCGTGTACTCAGCGGAAGTCATCGAGCATCTGCTGGACCCCAGGGCAATGGTATCGGAATGCCGCCGTGTCTTGAAACCCGGAGGAATTCTTTTCCTCACCACGCCCTATCATGGCCTCATCAAGAACCTGATCGTTGTGGCAGCGGCTTTCGAGCGGCATTTCGACCCCACCGGGCCCCATATCCGCTTCTTCACCGCAAACTCGTTGTGCCGGCTCCTGGTGAGTTGCGGCTTTGCGATCCGGCAGATTTCCTATCTCGGAAGATTTTGGCCGGTTTGGATGAACATGGCTGTTTGCGCCCGAAAAGTCTGACGTGATGGCGGACTCAAGGCGGCCCTGGCATGAGCAACCGGTGCAGCGCAGGCGATTGCGTCCAGCAGCTCCTCGCATCGGTCTCGGCAAGGCACGGAAATGATTCTTGAAGATGCCGACATCCCGGCGCGCGCGCCGGTCAGCGTTCTGGTGCTGACGCGCAACGAAGAGGCGAATATCGCCGAGTGTTTGGAGAGCCTTCGGTGGGCCGCCGAGGTCCTGGTGGTGGACTCCCTGAGCACCGACCGGACGGCGGAAATCGCCGAAGCCTTGGGCGCCAAGGTTTGTCCTCATGCCTTCGCCGGTTATGCCGATCAACGTAACTGGGCGCTTCAGAACCTGCCCTTCGCTTACGACTGGGTCCTGATGATCGACGCCGATGAGCGCATTCCCGGGGCGCTGGCCCACGAAATCAGGAAGGCGGTCAGCCGCTCGAACGATACGTACTCGGGGTTTTACATCTCACGCCGGCTCTTCTTCATGGGGCGCTGGTTAAGGCACGGCGGGCTCTATCCGACCTGGCTTCTGCGGCTCTTCAAGCGACAGTTGGCTCGCGTGGAGGAACGTCCGGTGAATGAGCACGTCATCGTGAACGGCCGGGTCGGCTACCTGGGTCAGCCCCTCGACCACGTGGACCGCCGGCCCTTGAGCGATTGGGTGGCCAAACAGAATCGCTATGCCGGTCTCCAGGCTGCGGAATACCTTCGCGAAAAGTCCCGGAAAGGATTCGAGAGCTCAATCCGCGCCAGCCTGCGGGGCAGCCAGGCCGAACGAAAGCGATGGATCAAGCTCCACGTCTGGAATCGCCTGCCTTTGCTCGTGCGCCCTTTCTTGTTCTTTGCTCGGAATTATTTTCTCAAGGCAGGCTTCCTCGACGGGCGCGCGGGATTCATTTATCACGTCTTGTGGAGCTTTTGGGTGAAATTCCTCATCGACGTGAAAGTCATCGAGCGGCAGTCAGGCGTTGGCAGGCCAGGCGGCACCGCGTGGAGCCTCGATCACCTCGGTCGCGGGGATTCGAAGTCCGAGAAGGTAACGGCGTCCTGAGCCGTCGGCGGTAGCCCCTCGAACGCCGGAAGGACCGCTGCTCGCAGAGCAAACGGCGGTCACGGTATTCTGTAATTCTCGATCGGTCTGTTTATGTGCGGCATAGCAGGAATAGCTGGAGAACCGAGCGGACCCTTCATCCGCGCCATGACCCGCGCGCTGGTCCACCGCGGTCCGGACGGCGAAGGCTATTACTCCGCCCGGGGTGTAACGCTGGGGCATCGACGACTTAGCGTCATCGACCTCGAAACCGGCTCCCAGCCCATGACCACCGCCGACGGGCGATACACCATCGCGTTTAACGGAGAGATTTACAACTTCCGGGAGCTGCGGAAGGAACTCGAGTCGCACGGCGTGCGTTTCCGGACGGAGTCGGATACGGAGGCGCTCCTCCACGCCTACGCGCGCTGGGGCAAGAGCTCACTCACCAAGCTGGTGGGGATGTTCGCCTTCGCGCTCTGGGACTCGAAGGACCGTCGCCTGCTTCTCGCCCGCGATCGCCTCGGCCTCAAGCCCCTGTATTACGCCGAGGTCGGCGGAAGCTTCCTCTTCGCGTCCGAGATCAAGGCTCTGCTCGCGCATCCCGAGGTCGAGCGCGAACTCGACCCCGTCGCCCTGGATGATTATTTGACCTACCTTTACGTTCCGGCGCCCAGGACCATTTTCCGGGGGATCCATGAACTTCCTCCCGCGCACTGGCTGGAGTGGCAGGACGGGAACGCGAGGCGGGAATGCTATTGGGACGTTTGTTTCCAAACCCAGCGGCACTCCTTCCAGGAAAGCGTCCTCGAAGCGCGAGAGAAGCTGGACGAGTCCGTCAGGGCCAGGTTGGTGAGCGATGTGCCGCTGGGAGTCTTTTTGAGCGGGGGCCTCGATTCGAGCACGGTCGCGTATTTGATGGCGCGGCACTCGTCGGAACCCGTGCGCGCTTTCACGCTCGGGTTCAGCGAAGGCGCCCATCTCTATAACGAATGGCAGTTCGCGCGCGAGGTCAGCGACGCCATCGGGGCCGACGCGCGCGAGCTCGTCATCCCGCCGCCCTCCACGGCCTTGCTCGAAACCGTCACGAGGTACTTCGACGAGCCCTTCGGCAATCCCACCAATCTTCTGCTTTATCAGTTGTCGGAGGCGGCCCGGAGATACGTCACCGTGGCCCTGGTGGGCGACGCGGGCGACGAAGTCTTCCTGGGCTACCCGCGCTATCAAGGGGCGGTCCTGGCCCAGGGGTATCGCGCCGCGCCGCTCATGCTGCGGCAGGCGCTCGGGCGCTGCGCCTCATTACTTACCGAGCCCGGCAACGGGAGCCACTTTACGCGCCGGCTTCGGGAGTTTCTTACGGGCGCCACTCAACCCCCTGAAGAGATGTATCTCGACTGGATCTCATACTTCAACCGGCCGCTGCGCCGGCGGCTCTACACCTCGGACGCTCAGCGCGAGCTCGGGGATTACGACTCCTCGCAGTTTCTGCTGAGGCTGTTCTCCCGGAGCGCCTCCAAGGACTTGCTGGACCGCATCAGTTATGTGGACTTGCACTCCTACCTTCCTTACAACATCCTTCGTTACTCCGATCGCATGAGCATGGCCCACGGCCTGGAGATCCGGTGTCCCTACACGGACCACCGGCTGGTTGAGTTTGTCGCCGGCTTGCCCTGGCAATACAAACTGCACCGCACTGAGACCAAGGTTCTCTTGCGGAACGCCGCCAAACCCTGGCTGCCGAAGAGCGTCTTCCGCCGCTCCAAGATGGGGCTGAATCCTCCGATGGGTCTATGGCTGCGCGAACACTTGAAGCCGTCACTCGGAGAGTATCTGTCGACGGAGTGCGTTCGCCGCCGCGGATACTTCCGGACGGAAACGATCGAAGAGTTGGTCCGAGATCACCTGAACGGGCGCCGGGACTATTCACTTCATCTCTGGGCGCTCATTTCTTTTGAAGCATGGCACCGCCAGTACCTCGACTCCAGACCGGACCCGTCGCTCTCGCTGACGAGCGCCTCCGCCTGCCCGAGTTCGCGCCTCGCCTGACGCGACCCTCTTGGGGAGTGTACTGGCGGACGGCGCGCCACTTGAGCGGACCGCAACTCGTCTGCCTGGTCCGAAGGCGACTGTTGGGCGGCGGTGGTCTGGCCAAGCCCGCTCGCGCCCAGGCCCGGCTTCGGATACCGGCGCGCCCTCCAAAGTTTGCCGAGTGGAGGCCAGGATGGTCGCGGGATATGCTGGAGACTCAGGCGTGGGAATTCTTGAATGTCCCGAGAGCCGCGCCCGGCCCCATTCCCTGGTCCGGCGAGGACCTTCCAAAGCTTTGGCACTACCACCTGAATTACTGCCATTTCCTGAACGTAGACCTCACCGACTCCGAAGACGAGCCCTTGCTGCGCTCGGCGCTCGCCATCGCGCTGGACTGGATCGATCGCAACCCGACGGGCGGCGAGATCGGCTGGGAGCCTTACCCTTTGTCGTTGCGAATCGTCAACTGGCTGAAGTTCCTCGCCCGAAATGCTGAGCGCCTGAAAGAACTCGGCGAAGATGCGGCGCCCGGAGGTTCGGCCATCGACCGCATCGCCGCCAGCCTGCACGTGCAAGCGCTCACGCTCGAGCGGCGGCTCGAAAAGGACCTTCGAGCCAACCACCTCCTCAAGAACGCGAAGGCGCTTATCTTTGCCGGAGCGCTCCTCGAAGCTCCCGAAACTCCGCGCTGGCTGGAAAAAGGCGGAAAGCTCCTGAAGGCCGAGCTCGCGGAGCAGGTCCTGGCGGATGGCGGGCACATCGAAAGATGCCCGATGTACCACGCCCAGGTGTTGGACGACCTCCTCGACCTGCAGGCGCTTACCTCCGCCTCTGCCGAGACCGTCGGCTACGGGCCGATGTTATCGGGACTCATCGCGCAGATGGCCGGCTTCCTCCGCGCCATCCTTCACCCCGATGGCGAAATCCCCCTGCTGAACGACTCGGCCTTAGGCATAGCGCGGTCCCCCCAGGAGTTGCTCCACCTCGCGGGACGTCCCGCCGCGCCCCCGAGCGTCCGGGGCGTGACCGTGCTGGCCGCCTCGGGTTACGCGGTTGTCCGCGATCTGGGTTCCGAAAGCTGCCTCGTTTTTGACGGCGGTCCGCTCGGCCCTGATTACCAACTCGGGCACGCCCATTGCGACGTCCTGAGCTACGAGCTGTCGCTCGAAGGACAGCGAGTGGTCGTCGATACCGGCGTGAGCACTTACGAAAAGGGTCCCGAGCGGCACTACGAGCGCTCGACCGCGGCCCATAATACGCTCCGAATCGATGGCGAGGAGCAGGCCGAGATCTGGGCCGCCTTCAGGGTCGGGCGCCGTCCGCGCGTCGGGCGGATCGAGGGCGGCGACGTCCAGGGATGCCAGTTGGTGCGTGGAAAGCACTTCGGCTACCGGCGCCTTGGCGTCACGCACACCAGAGTGGTCATTCGCACCCCGGAAAGCTCCTGGCTGGTTTTGGACTCCCTGACCGGAAAAGGACGACACCGGGTTGAATCATTCGTTCATTTTCACCCCGCCGTCGCGCTCGTGCCTTGTGCGGAAGGTGGTAGAGATGTTCCGGAGGAACGTCTCCCGACTGCAGCAGAGGGTTACAAAGACGTTCCGCCGGAACGTCTCTCCGGAGACGAGGAAGCCGGCGAGGTCCAAGCAATGCTGCCCCGCTGGACCTTGCAGTTCGGAGACTATCGATACTTCTTCATGACCTTGGGCGGCGGCGAACTCACCGTGACGCGAAGCTGGTATGCATCCGAATTCGGCCTTCGCCAGACCCGCCCTGTGATCCTCTGGACTTGGACGGGGGACTTGCCCACAACGATGCTTTACGCCTTCGTGCCGGCGGACGCCACACCGCCGATCGTCCGTCGCGTAGACGCGAACACCGTCGAGGTCGATGGTGCGACGATACGTCTGGCCTAGCCGGATCTTCATAATTCGCGCAGTAAGATACTAATAAGCCGAAGGCATCGCGCGCAAGTAGGCTGTGTGAACTGATAACGATGGCTGCCAGGAAATCTCTTGCCATCTCCGTCCTGTATAAGGAGGCAGCGAGATTCAGTCGGCAGGAATCCAAACACGATGAGCCAGCTATTTACGGCGTGGACAACGGCAAGACCATAGGAACTTATTTCGAGCACAAATTCCA